>JAPPAB010000088.1 GCA_026705765.1 Gemmatimonadota bacterium | reverse complement strand
CGCCATTGCTGCGGGTTATTGGTGGGGTGTTTATTCTACAGAAAATCCTACTACGCCCTCCCCCACGCATCAAAATCGCCTCAGCCGGGAACTCAGCCCCTATTTGCGCCTTCATGCACACAATCCCGTTGACTGGTATCCCTGGGGAGAAGAAGCACTCGCAAAAGCGCGCCGCGAGGACAAACCGATCTTTTTATCGGTGGGATATTCGAGTTGTTATTGGTGCCATGTCATGGAACGGTTGGTCTTCTCTGATCCGGATATTGCCCACTTGATGAACCAGTTTTTTGTCAATATCAAGGTTGACCGCGAAGAACGTCCCGACATCGACGAAATTTACATGACGGCCACCCAGCTTATGACCGGACACGGCGGATGGCCTAACTCTGTTTTTCTCACCCCCGATCTCAAACCCTTTTTTGCTGGCACGTACTTTCCCCCCGAAGATTCACATGGGCGCCCGGGCTTCCCGCGCGTGATTCAAGCACTGCATGTTGCCTGGCAGGAAAAGAGACAGGAACTCGAAAAACAGGCCGATCAAATATCGCAATCTATCGCGCGCATTCACGCGACACGCGCCGTTTCTGAGGAAGTGGGAGAAGACCTGATTGGCAAGGCGATTGACCACATAGAAAATCGCTTTGATCCCATCAACGGCGGTTTGGGCACAGCCCCGAAATTTCCACCCGATCACGCGCTCAACCTGTTGCTGACGGCATATCGACAAAATCCCCAGGCAAAATATCTCGATATGGTCGAGCAAACACTGGATCACATGGCGCAAGGCGGCATCCGCGATCACCTCGGCGGCGGTTTTCATCGCTATGCGACAGATGCACAATGGCGCGTGCCGCACTTTGAAAAAATGCTCTACAACCAGGCGCTCCTCGCCCACAACTTTCTCCGCGCTTACCAGATCACCAACAAAACGACCTATCGCATTGCAGCAGAGGAAATTCTGGACTTTGTTTTGCGCGAAATGACAGACTATAAGGGTGGATTTTACTCTGCTATTGACGCAGAATCCGAAGCGGAAGAAGGCGCGTATTATACCTGGACAGAGCAAGAGATTCGCCAAACCCTCAAGGAGGATGCCGACTTCTTCCTCTCGTGTTACGCGCTCGCGCCCATGTCCGAAGGATCGACCGGCGTCATTTATAAAACCGATACAGACAGTGCGCTATCAATCCACCATCAAATTGACACCACAACCCTGCACGCCCGCCTCTCTCCACTGAAAGAAAAACTCCTGCACGCTCGCAGCCAGCGCATCCGTCCCCTCCTCGACGACAAAATTATCACAGCGTGGAATGGCCTCATGATCGGCGCATATGCCCGCGCCTATGAAGTCCTCGCCCGGACAGAGTATCTGACAACCGCACAAAACGCCGCCGATTTTATCCGCAACAATCTCCGCAATGCAAACGGCGACCTGTATCGCATCTATCGCGAGGGACAGCGCAAAGGCGAAGCCTATCAGAAAGATTACGCCTTTTTAATCGACGGTCTCCTCCACCTCTATCGCGCAACGCGTTCTGCTCGCTACCTCCAGGACGCCCGATCACTTTCAGAACGGATGCACACCGCATTTTGGGATACCCTGAATGGCGGCTATTTTCTTACGCAGAGTCAAAATGAGATGATTGTGCGCACCAGGAGCTTTTACGACAGCGCCCTGCCCTCTGGCAATGCCGTTGCCCTGCACGTTTTGTGGGAACTTCGGACATGGACACAAAATCCCCTGTATGCCCAACGCGCGCTCGCACTCACCAACAGCTTTGCTCCCCTTGCAGAGAATACACCGGGCGCGCTCCTGCACTTTATCCACGGCACGATGATGGCATCCTCACCCAACGCGATGCTTTCACCCGATAGTCTCGTCACTGCGTCCGCAACGGTATTGTCCTCTGATAGTGCGAATATGCTCAAAGTGAGCGTGCGCCTGAATATCGCTTCGGGTTGGCATATTCAAGCATCCAATCCCGCCGCCGATTATTTGATTCCTACGCGCCTCTCACTGGACGCAGACATCGCTGAAATCACCCAAATTGACTACCCGCCAGCCGAGGACTTACAGTTTCCCTTTGCCGAGCGTGCCATTGCCGTTTATACAGATAGCCTCACCATACCCCTTACGCTATCCTTCAAAACTCGTCCACAACACTTCTCGCTGCTACTCACATATCAAGCATGCGACAGCACGCGATGCCTGTCACCACAGACACAGCGCATAGCAGTTAATATAAAATAAAAAGGCACCTATCTCGGTGCCCTCTCGTAGCGATTGAGTTTCAGTGGTCCTTCACACTTCTAAACAAGCTCTCCCCCACAACTGCTTCCCGCACCCGCAGTGCATCCAAAACAGTGGTCTTGTATCCGCACATTGCATCCGATCAGCTCCTTAACCGTCAGTTCCCAGAGTTTGACTTCGCGCCCAAAAGAATGCATATCGAGCATTTGATTAAAATCACAATCGTAAACCTCACCCTGCCATCCAACGCTAATTAGAGAACGACACATCAAATTATCGATCGTATGCGGATTAAAATTATCCTGTAAAGTCTGCATATAGCTATCGTAAATCCCCCGGCGTTTCAGGAATTCTTCAAACCGGCTGATGGGCATATTGGTAATGGTGTAGAGTTGATTAAAATCGATGTTATAGCGGGCTTTTAGCTCTTCTTTGTAATCGGCTTCGAGTTCGGCCTGCGGAGGAGGTAAAGACGCGCCAACTGGATTATAGACCAGATGGAGTTCCAATCCCGTGTCGGGTTGTGCATATCCAATGTCATTGAGAATCTGCAATGCCCGTATGCTTTTTGTAAAAACACCGCGCCCGCGTTGTTCATCCACATTTTCTTCGAGATAACACGGCAGCGAACACACCAATTCGACTTCGTGCTCGCGATAAAATTCAGGTAAGTCTTCTTGCCCGGGTTCAAAAATCACGGTTAAATTGCAGCGCACCATCACGCGGCGACCTTGCTCGCGTATTCGTTCGACAAAATAGCGGAAATCTGGAATTAACTCAGGGGCACCACCCGTTATGTCAACCGTCTGAATATCGGATGTCTCGAGAAATAATAGAATATGGTCAATCGTCTCTCGGGTCATGATCTCTGTGCGGATCGGGCTGGCATCTACATGACAGTGGTGACAGGCTTGATTGCACAATTTGCCGACATTGACCTGCAAAATATCCAAACGGTTGCGCGTGAGTTCCAATTGTTCATCGCGCAACTTGCTCGCAAAATCGGTCTTGTGATCGTCGCCTACAATTTGCATCAAATCCATTGCTGCCAATGCCATATTCAATCCTCTTTTACCGCTTGCTTCACCCGATGGATACCAGCAATTATATCTTTCTTAAAATGAATGCGAATCGCCCGCCTTTTTCGGCTCGAAAGCGCACGGGCATCGCCCAGTGCCTGTGCTTGTTTGAGAACCCCAAAAGAGAACGCTCGTCCCGGAATATCCACATCTGTCGCATCGTTGCTTGTCAGTTGCACAACCACCACATTGTTCGGTCCCCCCTTGTGCAACTGTCCCGTAGAATGCAAGAATCTCGGACCAAATCCCAATGTGGTAGCCACTCGATATACATTGCGTATCCGATGCCTCAGAGATTGCATAATAGCAACAATATCTTCATCCATATCGAGATAAGCACACAAAGCGACATAATCACCTGCCCGGATCTGATTGAGTAGCCCAGCAATACAACTATTGAGGTCTTCAATTGTTCCCAAAGCCTGTGCATTGGCTACATCGGCGTAAACCAGGACATCATCATCTACAAAAAACGGCTTTTGAACTGGCAATACGCCCTCTTCCTCATAAGCATGTGTCAACTCCGCCGTAAAATCTTTGCTCTCCTGTACATTGGGCTGGTCAAAGGGATTGATATTCAACACTGCGCCAGCGACTGCGGTAGCGTATTCCCACCTGAAAAACTCTGCTCCCAGGTCTAATAGCTCTGCCACATCAATCTGAATAACCGGGAAATTGGTCGCACGCAAATTTTCTATATCTACATCCTGTTCAACGTCCGCATCGTCTTGCAGTCGGATATAGACAAATATTCGATCTTCGCCGTACATATCGGGTGTGGCAATGTCTTCTAAATCAACAGGTATGAGACCTCGACCATTTTTCCCCGTACTTTCGGCTAAAAGCTGCTCCAACCACGCCCCCAAATCCCACAATTTGGGAGAAGTTACAAGCGTCACTTTATCGCGCCCGGCTTTTGCCAACTCACCCAGAATAAGGCCCAACAAAAGACCGGGATTCTGATCATCTGATATTTTGCACCGCTTCCCCATCGCCACTGCGCGTTCTAAAAACTCTCGCACATCAATGCCGATCAAAGCTGCGGGCACCATCCCAAAATTTGAAAGCGCAGAAAATCTGCCGCCAATCTCTGGCAAACCGTAAAAAACACATAGAAAGTTCCGTTCCCTGGCAAGCGTCTCCAGATCAGAACCCGGATCTGTAATGGCGATAAAGTGCCGGCCCGCCGTATCGCCGACCAATTCCCGCATTTTTTTCCAGAAGAACTCGCAAAATGCATGGGGTTCGGTTGTCGTTCCAGATTTGCTGGCGACAACGCAAAGAGTCGTCTCTAAATTTACGGCATCGGCAAACCGCTGCACTTGCGCGGGAACCGTAGAGTCCAGAACGTGCAACCTGGGCCAATCCTCCCGACAGCCAAAAGTCATCGCCAGCACTTCGGGGCACAAGCTGCTACCGCCCATTCCCAAAAGCAGAATATCCGTTATTCCCCTATCGCGCACCTGCTGTGCAAAAGCGCACAGGTCTCCTGCCTGATCGCATATTTGAGGCGCGATATTGAGCCATCCCAGCCAGTTGGCTTCATCTGATCCCGACCAGAGTGTGGCATCGCCGCGCCACAACCGCGCTGTATTGCCATTTTTCGACCATGTTTTCAAAGCGCGACCAACGGCGGGCTGGAACGCCCCCAAAGACACTTGCATATCTGAGATACTCATTTTCACTGATTATTCAAAGACCAATCGTAATCTAAAAACACAATTTGAAGATCGGGATGATTTTGCAAATATCCGGTATCTTCTTTCGATAAAAACAAGGAGATATAATCCAACACAGTTTCCCCGGCCTCACGCGCTTGCACATAAGACGTAAAATCAGAGGAAAACCAATCAAAAATCGCAGATAGACCCACGATACCTGTCTCCCGATTAATCTGAACATGTATTGGGTTGCGAATCATGTCCTGCATAACCGAATTGAGCTGGTCATCCAATTCATCGGGCGTAAATGCTTCGTTTAGCAAACGCGGGCAACCCACTGCCGCGCAATTGATTGCAGCGTGAATGCGCGGATCGGCAAATTGCGGGCGAATAATCTCGTGTTCAATTTCGTCCAATGTGAACTGACGCCCGCCAACGACAAATTGATATGTCTTAAAAAAGCCAAAAGCAGGCGCAATTTCGGTGACAGAAGAAATGGGATAGGCTTTTGAAACGCCCGCAAGTACACAGGCGTTGTACGCGTTGATCCAAAAAGCAAGACTGTCTGCGCGACTGGGGAAAATCACGGGATGCGTATCCGGACTGATCTGCGCGAGTTGATCTACAAAAGCCTGCAAATCAGTATCTGTTTTTACGGCCTCGTAATCCACACGGCCCTGTTCATTTACAACGCGCCCGAGCATGCGGTTGAGCGGTGCATAATCAAATGTCTCGGCTCCACTTTGAGACGCGAATCCAGCGAACAGGAGGCCGACTATTAAGGCAATGACTTTATTCATTGATCAAAAAATGTCAGATACGGTGCGTTATCCATCTCCCGCTGGAGCAAAACCGCCAATTCCATCGCGTGATAATCTCCCCACATCGAAGACTCTCCGCATGCGACTTTTTGTCCACCGGGCACATAGTCCCACCCATTGGGATTGTGATAAATAGAATGGAGAATAAGCCCCTGGTGTTCTTCATCCTCGGACAAATAGGGTGCGTCAAATAGCGTATGAGCCACGGTTAATGCAGCCTGCTGATAACGCGTATCGTCCAGATATTTTCCCAAACGGTAAAGCCCTTGCGCTGCAATGGCAGCCGCAGAACTATCCACGGGTTCACTGTCATTATAAGGATCCGATATTTTATCCCCATAGCCCGCAATTAAACCCGGCGCACCCGCATCCCAAAATGGAATACCATCGGTAGAAGTGATACTATCGATATAATAATCTGCCGTTGCTCTGGCAGCCTTGAGCATCCAATCATTAACCGCACCCCTACCGCCATAAAGATCGAGTGCGTCATCTGACAGGTGCTCCACATATTCGAGCAATTCGGCATAGCCCGTCACAATCCAGGCCAACCCCCGGGTCCATGTCGAAAACGGTGAATAACCCTGCTGGGTACTCGGGCAGCGATAATTGCCGTCGTTGACATTAAAAATGGACTCGTGTACAACTCTCCCTCTCACATCGTATCGATCACGCCCTTCGCCGTAATACACATTGAACTGCGCGGTCGTCTCGGCGTGGTGAATCAAGCGCTCGAGCAGCGAAATTGCGAAGTCGTTCTCCCCCATCAAAACGTGGCCGAGATCGTGTGCCACAGCCAGTGCGCGACACGACCTGATCGTGTCTGAAAACAGGGAATGCGGTCCATTAAACGAATGAATATACCCTTTGCCATCGCCAATGGTCGTCCAACGAGCAGCCTGAACAGCGCCAGATGCTTTGAGCGCCAGTTCGTAAAAGTGCCGCTCCCATTCATTTTCCTCAAGCGTTCCTTCTCGCATCAATCTCCGCAAATTCCCATAGGTCGATACATTGTTAAAGCCGTGATCGTGTACCCCAATATGCGTCACATGAGATGCCATGCGCTCAACCGTGCCCTTGCGCCCAATCTGAAGCAGATCTTTTTCCCGCGTGATTTCATATCCCAAAATGGCGGATCCAAATTGAAATCCCTGGGTCCACTCGGTCCATCCGCGGGTGGTGTATTTACCACCTTCTGTAAATACCGGCGTTCCCCGGCCCGGATCCCACGTCGAATCGATACTGCGAATTTTCTGTGCAGCCAGTTCAAAAAAACGATTCAGCCTGACTTTCAGGTCGCCAGGCTGAATATTGACATTCACCTTCATCCCGCCTCCAATGATTTTTTACCCTCGATTTACTGCTCCTGCAAAATCGATATCTGCACGGGTAACGGCATTTTCGCTGTGGGTCGTCACTGTGACTGTAAGGGTTTTTGTTCGGCTGTTGAGGCCGATATCCGAATGGTGATTATTTTCATCCATAATCTCCGTCAGCCTGCGCACAAAAGCCATAGTCGGCACAAATTTCTCAAAATGCCAAACGCGTTGCAACTCTTTTGTGTCTTCCAGATATTCCCATCCTTCAAGATCCGCGACCTCTGCGCGAATCTCGTCCTCGGTCAGCAGGGTTTTGTCTTCAATAGCCATCGCGATAACTCCTTGGTGATAAGTAAATGGATACGCGGCAATATAAGCGAAAAAAGAACATCGTCAACAGTGGATAGATACATCTGTCCAATTTCACCGCTGCAGACCGGCCAACGCAAGAGCGCTCTGATAACATTGAGGCGTATTGATATTCATCAGAAATAGGAGATCGGGATCAATCTGTGCGAGTGTGTCTTGCGCAATAATCTGAATGCGACATACATCGACCAATGCCAAAAGCCGCCGTTCCCCCTTTTCGAGTAGCAATTTGGCCTTTTGCCAGAGAGCAGTTCGATAAAGCGCGCACAAAGGATAAAACTGTTCATTTATACGGGGAATGACGATCTCTGCCTCTGTTGTTCTGTGCGATTTGAGGCATTGGATCAATTCATGACTGATAAATGGCATGTCGCAACCCGTCACCAGTGCCCATTCGGAGACACCTTCGACATGTTTTAATCCCGCCATCAGTCCCATTAAAGGACCTTGATTGGCAACGGGATCGCATATGGATAACACATGAGGTATATCTGGCAAGTTCTGTCCGGGCGCCCCCACAATCGCAATTGGACAAACGGAGCCTCCCAGATTGCTGACGCTTCGCTGAAGCAGGGTTTCATCGCCAAAGGGCAAGCTGTACTTGGGTTTGCCCATTCGCCTGCTTTTGCCGCCTGTAAGGATGATTCCAGAGCAGTTCATAAAAAGAAAAAAGGCCGCTTTCGCATGCCTTTCTTTATTTATTCAATACCGAGACTCTCGGCTTCTTCAGATGTGTAATATCTGATACCTTTGGCTTCCAATTTCTTACGCGCCCTTTTACCCCGCTTGCCACCCTGCCTCACCTGCGTAAGTAGGCGTCTGGTTTCCTCGAGATCTTTATTTACGTAACTGGACTTCAAAACGCAACCTCCTTCTGTTGAATCCGGCGGATCTTTCGTCTCATTATATTTAGCAAAAAATATATATAAAGAAGTGTTTAATTGCAATATTGACAGATACACACGTTTCCAGTATATATCTATCACAATCAGCTTAAGCAGGTATTGACGCATAGCGTATGTACAATTATTTGTTGACGCATAGTGCCTGTACAGTTATTTTATATAAGTTTTAGAATGCGAAATCCTCTCTCCCTGAGTTTTTCACCCTAGAATTGCAACCCTCCCTCGTTGTTTAACACAAAGGAGTTTGCTATGCAGCACAAGTACCGTATCAGGTCTATCGCGTTTCTTGGCATCGCTGCCTTGCTCTTGCTTGCAATGAGTGGCCCTGCCATATCACAGGAAGAGGAAAAGCCGCGTACCGAAAGTGCGGATACGACAGCTACTTTACCCCCACTTACTGATATACTCGAAGAGGTGGTCATACTCGAAGAATTGGTGGTTATTGGTACCCGCGCACAGCCGCGTTCTGTCGCGGAATCCGCAGTGCCCATCGATGTCGTTACCGGCGAAGACTTTGTCAAACAAGGCGATACAGATGTACAAAATCTTCTGAGAGATATGGTGCCTTCTTACAACGTGAATACAAACCCGATTAGCGATGCATCCACCGTCGTGCGCCCGCCCAGTATGCGGGGCCTGGCACCCGACCACACACTGGTCCTGATCAATGGCAAACGACGCCACCGCGCCGCTGTTATTCACTGGATCACCAATGGTGTCGCCGACGGCGCACAGGGGCCAGATATAGCTCCCATCCCCTCTATTGCCATCAAGCGCGTGGAAGTCCTGCGCGATGGCGCATCCGCACAGTACGGTTCTGACGCCATTGCTGGCGTGTTGAATTTTGAGCTTAAAGACAGTCACAAAGGCGGTTCATTTGAGGTCAAACCAGGTGTTTTTCAGCAAGGCGATGGTTTCGCCTACGCTTTTGCTGGCAATATCGGCCTGGGCACGCCCGATGCCTGGGTCAACTTCAGCGTTGAATATGGCAACGAGGATGAAACCGACCGTTCCGTGCAACGCGACGATGCCGCGCGTTTGATACGCGTGGGCAATACCCGTGTGGAAAATCCCGCACAAATTTGGGGTCAGCCCTACATTAGAGACGACCTGAAATTCTTTGTCAACTACGGTGTTAACATCAACGACGATGTCAAATTATACGGACATGGGAACTATGCGAGCAAGGAAGTTGAAGGCGGTTTCTACTTCCGAAATCCCAATACGCGAGGTGGCGTGTTCAGGGGACCCGTAGTGATGTGGGACGGCACCACCTATTATCATCCGGACAAAGCTGCTGAACTCGGTATTGTGGATGGCGTGAACGGAACTTCAACAGCGACATTGCTCGTCGGTAATCTGAGTCAGGTTCTTGATCCGTCCGGAGATACTGGGCTTAGAATTCCCCAGGAGTTCATCGTGCCCATCGTTTGCCATGTGCCGGATGCCGCAGCCTTACAACGCGTTTTTGACAACTCCGATTGGTTCACCTTCCAGGAACTCTTTCCCGGTGGCTTCACACCTCGATTTGGTGCGTTTATGGATGACCGCGCCTTTCTGGCGGGTATCAAGGGATCGCAAGGGCTGATGACCTGGGATCTCAGCGCGTCTTATGGGCGCAACGAAGCCGATTACTTCATCTTCAATACCGTGAATTCCTCTTTGGGTCCCAACCAACCCTGGCCAAATGGACCACAAGTTGATCCCAGTCACGAAGATGCACCGTATTTTGATCCTGGAACCTATATCCAGACAGATACCAATTTCAACTTCGATATCACCTATCCGTTTAGCGAGCAGTTTTTCTTTGCCGCCGGTCTTGAATACCGCACGGAAAATTTTGAAATTGTGCAGGGACAACGAGAATCCTGGGTCAAAGGTCCGCTGGCAGAGTATGGTTTTACTGTCGCGTCCAACGGGTTCTCAGGGTTTGGTGAAATTGCCGCAGGCACCTGGAGTCGCTCTAACTGGGCTGTTTATGGAGACGCCGAATTTAATCCGCAAGAGAACTGGCTGCTCGGTGCTGCGCTGCGCTTTGAAAATTTTGATGATTTTGGATCCACGACCAACTTCAAAGTGGCGACCAATTACGGGCTTAACGAGAATACAAAGGTGCGCGGCAGTTTTAGCACTGGCTTTAGAGCACCCACGCCAGGACAGCAAAATGCGTTTAACGTATCCACGATCTTCGATCCCACAATCGGTGATTTGACAAATGATGGCACAATTCCGTCAAACAATCCCGTTGCAGAATCCAAGGGTGGTGAGCCGCTCGATCCCGAAAAATCGACCAATATCTCGGCTGGTATTGTTTTTGAAATTCCCGTTTTTCCAGTGGATACCGGTATTCCCCCAGTCAATATCACGGTGGACTATTTCCACATTTTGGTGAAGGGCCGCTTGACGCTCTCGCAAAATTTCTCCCTTACCCCAGCAGAAATTGATGAACTACTCAAGGCGGGTATCACGGCTGCGAATTTTATTACAAATTTCAAGTTTTTCATCAATGACTTTGACACCAAAACCCAGGGCGTTGACATCGTTCTCACGGCTCCGGTGTGGTGTGATGGGCAACTGAGTCTGGCGTATAACACTACGAATACCGAAGTGACCAAACACAATCCAGCAACCATGGATGCTCAAAGGATTCGGGAAATACAGGAGGCTCTCCCCAAACACCGCGGGAATCTGACGATAGTCCAACCGTTACCGGTGGACAATATTGAGGTACTGGGTCGCCTCCGGTATTACAGTTCGTGGTACGATCAAGAAGATAACTTCGTTTATGGCGACGAATGGATACTGGACGCCGAAGTTAGCTACACCGTTGCCGAGCACTCAACGGTAACCGTTGGCGGTCAGAACATCCTCGATATCTATCCCGATATCAATCCCGGTGCAAGGAGCGGTTCGGGCCATTTATACAGCCAGTATAGCCCATTTGGTTTTAGCGGCGCATTCTGGTATGCCAAATACAACTTCAGCTTTTAGGTCGTAGTTCAAAGAATTGTTCACCCAATCACAAAGAAGCCGCGTTTTTTGTAACGCGGCTTCTTTTTTTCAATTATCAATATGAATAGTATTTAACGAGGTGTATATATCGTCTCAATATTATCTTTAAAGGCGATATATAGCCTGGATGATTAACATAAATATCTGAAATTAAACAAAATATGGAATAATATTTCTATAAAATATGGTCTATATATCGACTAAAGACGATATGCTATATTATGGAAAAATCAGATATGAGCCAGATCAAATTTAATTTGGCTTTTTTTTTTCGTTTTATATTTTGGATTAAACGAGGATTCAATTGGCAGCCACATACGTCTTCCAACAACCACATACCTCCCCCGTGTTCATAACACAAAGGAGTTTTTTTATGCAAGACAAATCCCATTTTAAGTCTCTCGCCCTTGGCCTCATTGCCTTGCTTGTGATGAGTGGCTCCGCCGTATCACAGGAAAATCCGCGTACCGAAAATGCGGATACCACTGCCTTGCCCCCACTCACAGACATACTCGAAGAAGTAGTCGTGCTCGAAGAATTGGTAGTCATAGGTACTCGCGCACAACCGCGTTCTGTCACTGAATCCACCGCCCCTATTGATGTCGTTGCCGGTGAAGATTTTGTCAAGCAAGGCGGTAGCGATGTGCAGGATCTTCTGAGAAATGTTGTCCCTTCTTACAACGTCAACCTCCAGCCGATTAGCGATGCTGCGACCATCGTTCGCCCTCCCAATCTGCGAGGGCTGGCACCTGACCACGCGCTGGTACTCGTCAACGGCAAGCGCCGCCATCGCGCATCTGTGATTTACTGGCTGGGCAATGGTCTGTCCGATGCAGCACAAGGGCAAGATATCTCCGCTATTCCGAGTATTGCCCTGAAGCGCGTGGAAGTCCTGCGCGATGGTGCCTCCGCGCAATACGGTTCTGACGCGATTGCCGGCGTGTTGAATTTTGAACTCAAAGACAATTACGAAGGCGGCTCTATTGAAATCAAACCCGGCATTTTTCGGCAAGGGGATGGCGGTACTTACGCCTTAGCCGGTAATATCGGTCTGGGTACACCAGATACCTGGATCAATCTCAGTGTGGAATATGGGAATACGGATGAGACCGATCGCTCCATCCAGCGCGACGATGCCGCGAGTTTAATTGGCAGGGGCAATACCGATGTAGGCAATCCCGCTCAACCCTGGGGGCAACCCTTTGTTAGAGACGACCTGAAACTCTTTGTCAACTACGGTGCCACCATCAACGAGAATATGGAGTTCTACGGGCACGGCAACTATGCGAGCAAGGAAGTCGAAGGTGGGTTCTACTTCAGAAATCCCAATACGCGCGGTGCCGTATATCAAGGACCCGTATTGATGTGGGATGGCACCAACTATTATACTCAGGCAGAAGCCGAGAAACTGGGCATTGTCCATGGCGTAAATGGGACACTGACAGCAACATTGCTCGTTGGCAATATGAGCGGTGGCGATGTGCCTGTGGTACCCATAACCTGTTCAGTGCCGGATGCGGCAGCCTTAAAACAGGTTTTCGACGATCCCAATTTGTTCACCTTCCAGGAACTCTTTCCCGGTGGTTTCACCCCTCGATTTGGTGGAAATACGATAGATCGCGCCTTTTTGGCGGGTATCAGAGGAACGCGGTCGCTGCTGACATGGGATCTCAGTGCATCTTATGGGCGTCACCATTCCGATTTCTTCATTTTCAATACGGTAAACGCCTCCCTCGGACCCAATACGCCGACGGAATTTAATCCCGGCGACTACATCCAGACGGATACTAATTTCAACTTTGATGTGACCTATCCATTTAGTGATCAATTCTTCTTTGCCACTGGTCTTGAATATCGCATTGAAAACTTTGAAGTCGTAGCCGGACAGCGCGAATCTTTTGAAATAGGCCCGCTTGCGAGCCAGGGATTTAGCTCGGGTTCCAACGGTTTCCCGGGTTTTGGTGATATTGCCGCGGGAAGCTGGCGCCGCTCCAACTGGGCGATTTACGGCGATGCCGAATTTAACCCACAGGAGAACTGGCTGATCGGTGCTGCACTGCGCTTTGAAAACTTCGAGGATTTTGGTGCCACGACCAATTTCAAGCTGGCGACCAACTTTGAGGTAAATGAAAACGTAAAAGTGCGCGGCAGTTTTAGCACGGGATTCAGAGCGCCCACGCCTGGACAACAAAATGCGTTTAACGTCACGACTGAATTTGGCGAAGATGACGAGGGCAATTTTATTCTGGTCAACAGAGGCACGATCCCCTCTACGCATCCAGCCGCCGCACTCGTAGGTGGCGAAGGGCTTAAGCCAGAAAAGTCGGTCAATATCTCGACCGGTCTTATTTTAACATTTCCCATTTATCCCGTAGATACCGGTATCCCTCCGGCAAATATAACGCTCGATTATTTCAATATTGGCGTGAAAGATCGCATGGCGGCCTCCAGCGATAAAGCACTTACCCCTCAACAGGTTGACCAGCTGGAAGCCACGGGTATAAATGCGAGAAATTTGCAAGAATTTCGATTCTTTACCAATAATTTTGAGACAAAAACCCAGGGCATTGACTTCGTTTTCACGGCCCCAGTGCGGTGTACGGGCACCCTGAGCCTCGCGTATAACTACACCTCTACTGAGGTGACCAAATACGACCCTCAAGTTCTCAATGAACAGCGCATCACGCTATTGGAGAAAGGTCTTCCCAGACACCGCGCAAATTTGACCCTGACACAGCCCTTGACCGAGTATTGGAGTGCATTGGGGCGCGTCAATTATTACGGCTCCTGGGATGAATGGAGTGTGGGGCATCAGGTCTTTGGGAGTGCGGTTCTGGTCGATCTCGAGTCCAGCCTTTCAATTGGCAACGGAGCGACCATAACCGCTGGTATTCAAAATATTCTCGATGTCGAGCCAAACAATATTGAAGAAGGCGTCAACCCGGGCCCCATAGTTGGCAGGCCGTTCGGAGAGTACAGTCCTTATGGTTTTGGCGGTACATTCCTGTACGCAAAAGCCAGTTACAATTTCAACTATTAAGTGTTGTGAGCCGTTAGAGAAAAGCCGAGTTTTTTCAAAAAACTCGGCTTCTTTTGTTAAAACAAAGAACTTTGGAGATCGGCAGTTTGCCTCTCTCTGCAGAGTTGGGCGACCTGAGCACCAATAATAAAAATAATAGCAGAGAAGTATATCCACAAGGCCACGACTACCATCAGAACATAGGCCCCGTACAGATAAGATATAGATGCAAAATGACTCAGGTAATAGCCAAAGCCCCATTCGGTGAGTTTCCACAGCAGAGCAGCCCAAAAAGCACCTGTAACCAGCATCTTTATCTGAATTTTCTGGTATGGGAGCAGCCAGTATAACCCCAGAAATACGACAAAAATCAGGGCGAGGGAGATAAAACCATGGAAGTAGGTGATATATGTGTGGAGCAGAGACGGGGCGATGTCGATGACGGTAGATAGGATGGGCAACGAGAGGACTAATAGGAGAAAAATATACAGTACCAGAACTACCATAGTGAGATCTTTCAATTTACCCACTGCTATTGGCAAAATCCCCTGCAAAAATCTTATCCACCGCCCCGGGTTACTCATATTTTTTAACTGCCCCACCATGCTCGGGTCTGTCTCGCCCTCTTTCAGACCAAAACTCTGCTCGACCTTGAAGACCGCATTGAGCAGGGTTCTCATGCTGCTGAACAGACTACTGGCGCTCACTACCAAAATCAACAAGCCCGAAACTCCATAAGCCTCTTTGAAGGTCAGGACGCCAGAGACGCGCACGGATAAAATCTCCTTCAGATATTTGGCCTCTTCTGGGTATGGGATGAGTACATCCACCGCTTGATTGATCAAATGAGCTATCGCCCTCACATCCAAAATGGTCTCAAGTACGAAGAAGATCAGAAAGACCAGAGGCACAAGACACATAAGAGTGGCAAATGCCAGCCCCGCACAGAGTAAGAAGAGATTGTTATCGCTCATCCTGATAAACAGACCGCCCAGATAGTAGGCAAAAAAGCCTTTTTTTCTTGTTTGTTTGAACATAGATTTAATAGTTGTAATAGAAGCGTATGCACGCAGGCAGGGCGATAGCCCACCACTGGAGCACTCAATTTCGAAGTGATAAATTTGTGCCCAATATACCCCTTGTGTTCACCCTTTCCAACCCCAAATCCAGATATTGCGCTTGCTATTGCGCGTTAAGACCTGAATATTGAAAAATTAGAGTCGGAGTTCTACCATGATTCAAGTCACAGACGTCGCAAAATGGTACGGCACAATCAGAGCCGTTGAAAACATCAACTTTTCGCTTGCGCCTGGCGAAATTGTCGGATTTGTGGGTCCCAATGGCGCGGGCAAAAGCACAGTACTCAAAATGCTGGCGACCTATATTTTACCCTCCTCGGGCAAAATCACCATTGATGGCCTCGACGTGGTCTCGCATTCCCTGTCCATACGCCGCAAAATTGGCTATCTCTCAGGCGACACACCGCTCTATCAGACAATGCGCGTGGATAAATTTTTGAGATTTTGCGGCAAAGCGCGCGGGCTTTCAGGCGATGTTCTCGAAAAAAGCCTCGCCTGGATTGTCGATATATGCGGTCTCTCCCCCCATCTGTACAAACGCATTGACCAGTGTTCCACGGGATTTCGCCAGCGTATCGGTGTAGGGGCTGCCCTTATCCACGACCCACCGATTCTGCTGCTCGATGAACCTACACACGGTTTTGACCCCCTGCAAGTTCTGGCATTCCGAGACTTGATCCAATCCCTCAGTGAAAATCGGATTATCCTATTTAGCAGTCATATTATCCCCGAAGTCTCTACCCTATCTGATCGCGTGCTCATAATACATCAGGGGAATTTGTTGGCTGATGGCTACATAGAGAATCTGGCGCAAAAAACGGGGCAACCCAGGGATCTCGAGGCCATTTTCACCCATCTTGTGCATCAGAAAAATTAAGGAGAAATCGCGCATGCCCGATCACTTGCGCCCAAAGGACTTCGCACGGGGCATTGGCGTAATTTTTGCCCGCGAAATCAGTGCTTATTTTGACACACCAATCGCCTATATCTATGCCTCGGTTTTTCTCATCCTGTCCTGCGCGACATTTATGAACGCCTTTTTCCTCAACAGCGTACTCGAAATGGCACCTTATTTTGACCTCCTTCCCTTTTTTCTCATTCCATTTATTCCTGCCATAACCATGCGTTCCTGGGCTGAAGAACACGCACAACACACCATTGAATTGTTGATGACCATGCCTCTGCAATCTATCCAGATTGTACTTGGTAAATATCTATCAGCCCTTGTGTTCTACCTGATCGTCCTCTCGGGTACTTTGCCCATCGTTTCCATGCTGCTCTTTCTGGGGTCTCCAGACCTCGGGCTGATCTTTTCATCCTATTTGGGCGCGCTCTGTCTGGGTGCATTTTTTCTTTCGTTTGGTCTGTTTGCATCGGGGCTTACGCGCGATCAAATTGTCGCTTATGTCGTCGCAGTGCTATTGGGTTTTGTATTTGTCTTGAGCGGACACGAAAAAGTGGTTGAAATCCTCGACGGATTGGCCCCCGCATATCATATCGGCAGCCGGCTCTATGAATCGCTCTCCATTGCCCCGCACTACAGTGCCTTTACCCGCGGCATAATCACCTTTCCCGCAGTGCTCTATTTCACCTTGCTAAGTATCTTTTTTTTGTGGATGAACGATCTGTCTCTCAAACGAGACCACAGATGATATGGATAATTGGATAAAATTTTTTCTGGCCCTTCTTTTTCTCTTTGCCCTGGTGTTTTACACAGGTCGTCTTTTGGAAAATCAGGGTACAGGACGCCTGTATCTGACGGCAACGCTTTCGGCCGATTCACAAGCCTTTTATACCAAACTCGAAGCACCCCTTTCCCTGACGTATATCACAAAGCATCAGAAGGGAGTGAAATCACCCATAAAAAACCTTCTCGCGCGCCTCAAGGCGCTGGATCCCGACCGCATAGATTACCGCATTGTGGATCCCGATTCTGAATCGGGACGCGCTTATGCCAGACAAAAAAAAACCGCGCCTTTTCATGTGCGTGATATTCAGCGCGACGAACACAGCGAACAGGCGGTCTGGTCTTCACTCGTCATCGCTTATGGCAATCACCCCGAAATTTTGATCCCTAAAATACTCCCCTCAGATATACCTTACCTCGAGCACCATATACTCGCCCATCTCAAAGCACTCTTCCGTCCCCCACGCCCTCTCATCGCGGTTTCCGCGCCACAACAATTTGGTCTCTTCACAAAATTTCTCGACCAATGGGGTGATATTGTCCTTGCCGATACCAATGCGATTCCATCTGATGCCGATATCATCTTTTGTATTGATCCAGTAACCGCCAACTTCCACGCCCTTCAAAATGCGGTTGACAAAGGCCGTACAGTCGTACTTGCTGGCAGCCCCTATTTCATTGACTACGCGGTCAATGAAATAGGAGAAGTAACATACCGCGCATATTTAAACGCTGACTGGGAAAAATTCCTGGCACCACTTGGAATACGCCCACAAGCCGACCTTCTGATGGATCAGAGTCAGGGATCGATTTTATTTCGCGATAAAAAAAACACAATCCACCAGATCAACGCCCCTTTTCACCTGCGCGTTATGCCGGGCTTTTACGATCTCAAAGGTTTTTTATCACCAGTTAGGGGCGCGCTGAATTTTGTATCGGCAGGTGCGCTAACAGTCGATTCGCGCGCAGTATCCGAAGCGGGCTATCATCTCGAGATTCTGGGCACAACCACAGATAATACGTATATACAACCCATTTCAAAAGAGCCATTTACAAACGACCATCTAAAGGAAACACACATAATAGGCAAACAAAATGTGATGCTGCGTCTCAGGCACCGGGATCCGTGGAAAGGAGAAATTCTGGTGCTCGCAACTTCCAGCCCGTTTCGCGATGGCATATTTAATCAACCCAACTACGCGCATCGCGTCTTTATTCAGACAATCATGCGCACATTCACAGACCACGACCACATTGTGCGCGGTCGCGTTAAAAGACCATCATCCCCGCCAATACCACAACTAAGCGCGACTTCGCGTGTGATCTGGCGAGTCTGTGTCGTATTCATCATTCCACTAATCCTGCTAACTTTGGGCGTATGCTTGTACTACAGCCGACAGATGCGCGTATCTTTTGGACATCTCTCCTTACGTGCTGGTATTGCGATATTGGTGCTGATTGTCGCCTCCCCCCTCTGGTCCTACCCGTGGGGCCAGTTACTCGACCTCACAGCCCAAAAAATACATACCTCCCTGCCATTTTCTCGGGAGCAAATTCAAAATCAAACTTTAAAAGCCGATCTGATCATCCCCACTCGCGCTCATCTTCCCCCCGCCCTAAAAAAAGTAGAAACAGAGATCATTGCGCGGCTCAGGAGTTTCGGCATAAGCTATAAACTTCGACGACCAAAAGACCTGTCAACTGCTTACCTCAGCCACATTGGTCTTCACCCATATCAGGTGAAAACCGTGAGGGATGATGAGGAAAACTCTCAATCCGTTATCAGCGGTCTCTTATTACACCGCCCAGGTAGCGCGACTCCCATCCCGCGTTTAGATGACCGAACAGCAGATCACCTCGAATTTTTACTCGCAACGGCTGCTCTCCGTCTTTCCACAGGCAAAACGCCCCATATTGCCCTTGTCGCTGAATCCCCGCGCCTATCTCCCGCCGAGGCACATGAGTACCGAGAGAAACACCTGTCGCCCCCCAGAGGTGCTGATGTATTCAGCGAACTAAAAACGCTTTTGCATACTTATGGGTACCGCGTAAGCTATGTCAACCCTCGCAAACCACATCTTCCGCCACAAACCGACCTCGTGATCTGGATGCAACCGCGCCGAGATGCCAGCCCCATGATCGCCCTCTTGAGCCAGCACCTCGCTCGGGGAGGTCGCGCTATTGTCGCACTGCAACACTACAATATCCAACAGCGCCAGTATTCGGGTGAAGATTTTGAAACTGTGTACTGGCCCCAGCCCCAATACCAGGACCTCAACCGCTATCTGGAACCCCTGGGTATTGCACAGGCGCGCGAAGTACTCATGGACCAAACCCGCTCGCGTCTCGCCCTTGAAACCCAGATTTATCGACACGCAGTCCGCGAATACGATGCGCAGGAGGTGGCTCTGCCCTTTCTCATCCGGGCTGTCCCGCCAAATTTTGATACCACATTGCCCATTGTGCGACAACTCGGCGACCAACTCTTTATCTGGGGCAATCGCTTTGTGCCAGATCCTCATCGGCTACAGATGCACAATCTGACAGTAACCCCCCTGATTAGCACGTCAAACTGCACCTGGGCATACCACTGGTCGGGCGGATGGTTGCCCAAAACTGCATTTTCTCCAGATTCACTTCTCTTGAGTCACCAGCCCCTCGCTCTACTCGTCACAGGTACATTCCCACTGGCTGAGTTCAAAGCGCAAGATCTCACACTCACGCATCCAATGCCCAATCCCCAAGGTCAGCTAATACTAATCGGCAGTTCTGAAATGTTCAAAAACGAGTATCTCTATGCGCCGGGTTTTCAACACGAGCAATTCTTGCTCAACGCCGTTGCCTATCTCACACATGGCCCGCAATTTGCCGATCTTCAAGCCCGCCGAAAAATCGCACCGGGCTTTCCCTATTTATCCCCAGACCAAAAAATATTCTGGCGTATTCTGGTCGTCGGCCTCGGTCCACTCTCCTTTGGTCTTTACGGATTTTTTCGATACATCAAAAAAAGGCCATGGTGATTTAAACCATGGCCTTTTTTATTCTTCCACTTACCTGATCTATCCTTCATCTCCTGCTTTGGCAGAATCCACCACTGCTGGTGCAGGCTCAGGCAGTTTCTCTCCCCAGAATGTCACATCGGTGCTGACCTGATAGACGATACTCCGATCCGTCAGATACACTTCTGGGCCATCTCCAATCCGCACGTAATTGCGCGCCCAATCGGTACTCGACCTGCCAAATACCGCATGCGCGAGCAACTCATCCTTCGCGTTATAGATCTTGACATGCGTTCCCATCGCGTCATCTACGGCGTACTTAGACCAATTATCAGCCTTGTCTGTCATCGTGGTCTCGCGACTCACCTTCAATACCTGTTCAAATAGTGCCGTGATTCGCTGGTCCCGAACTTTCAGGGTATCGTGTCCCACAAGCGTCCACTCAAGATCCTTCTTCTGTAGCGTCAGGCTATCGCCCTTTGTCATCATTTCAACCTTGTAAATATCATCCGTATTCTCGGGAAAGATCTGGCCTGTGGGGGTTGTATATCCGCTTTCTCGCACCTGCAAAAGCGCGTAAAGCCCCAGCAACACTGCAAGCCCGATGAGAAGCCATTTTAAATTACTCATAGAGTGCCTCCAGTCGCTTTGCACGTGCCACCACGAGTCGCCACTGCACCAGCCCCAAAACAATGACCAGCAGCACGGGCAGCACAATATTGAGGGTTTTCACCGTGGTTCGAGTCGTATCCTCTACAGTTTGCAACGGTCGCGTTGTAATCTCGCGCGATCTCAAAGCCACAAGGTCGCGGTCGCCAATGAGCACATCTACCGCATTCATCACAAAAATCCCATTGGACGGCACCTGTCCTCCCCCGTTGTCGAGCAGAAAATCGGAGGTGGATACCAGCACCAGTTGGCTCATCACATTTTCCAGACTGTCTGAGGTGGCCGTTGCATAAACTCCCACCACCTTGCCCGGTTCATTGAGCGACTGAAATGCCTGATTCTGAATGGGGTTGAGATTGATAAAACCGGCTGCTGCACCCGAATGGTCTGACGTGACCAGCAAAGGCTTCACCAGGCGCGTTGAATCAGCCGTATCATAAACAATCTCACTGGAAAACAACATCTGAACTTGCTCTAAACCACTGACTATTTCGTGATCGGGAAAAGATTGTAATACGGGGAAGAATGGATACTCTACCGCCGAATTAAAACGCAAAAAACCGCGTTGCTGTGACACTGTAACCGTGCCACAAATCCGGTCCATCACCAGATTGTCAGTCAGGCTCACGCCAAAGGGTTCGAGTACCTCAAAGATATTGGACTGAATGGGCGTCCCTCGCTGCGCCTGAAGGTCGCCATTGATCTTGCTTTGCGCCAAAAACAGATTGCCACCCGAGTTGATATAGTTCTTTAGCGCTCCGAGTGCATCTTCGGACAGAGAATCGACAACCCCATTGACGAGCAACATCTCAATATCATCGGGCACGCCGGCACCCAAAAAGACCGAGCGCACGTCGTAGGCTTCCCGAAGCCGCGCATTCACCCGTTCCATTGCCGGTGCGGAAGCCCCGGTATTTGCCACTCCGACCACAGAGCGGTTATCGTCAACCATTTTTTTAATTCGCGTTGTAATCTCGTATTCCAGCCCCGTGGTTGTTTGAATAACCGGCAACACCTCTCGTTTGTCGCCGTAGAGCAGCACCATTCCCATATAAATGCGCTTCACCTCAAACTTGTCGTTTTCGAGTACCTGCAATTGCACGGGCTGAATACCGGATTTTTGCGCTTCAAGTGCCAATTTTTCATCGTCATCGGGCCTGTAAAACTCAAATCGAAAATTGCCATCAGAATACGCGGCATATTCTTCCAGAATATCCTGCAAATACCGCTGCGTATTGCCGTATTGTCCGGGCAAATTTTCGGAAAAATAGACTTTGGCAGTTAAAAAATCGTCGATCTTCTCGAGTATCACCTTGCTCGATGGCGACAGCGAATAAATCTGATTCTCCGTCAGGTCCAGCCGAAAGAAAAAATTGCGGGAAACCAGATTGCCGAGTGCCACGAGCGCGATAGCAACCACAATAAAAATTACAAAGCTCTTTTGGGAATCAATAACTGGCATGACTACCTCCACTTCCGCATGTCAATAACGCGCACTGTAAGCACCAAAAACAACCAGATCAGCGAGCCGAAATACACCAGATTACGCGAATCTACAACCCCGCGCGACATATTGGACAAATGGTAATCGACCGCCATAAACTGAATGGGTACAGCAAGGGCCGCAGGCACAAAAATCAGCAATTTATCGAGCAGATAAAATCCCAACACAAATACTGCCGCGAGAATAAATGCAACCACCTGATTATCTGTCAAACTGCTCGTGAATGTGCCAATAGCTGCGTAAAATGCACCTACCAGAGCCAGTCCCAAATACCCGCAGATTACGCCGCCGTAGTCGATATTTGTACCAACGGCCAGAAGCGTGAAAAAGTGTATCAGCGTAAAACCCAGCCCGGCCAACACCAGGGTAAATGCCGATAAATACTTTCCAATCACAAGCTCGAAATTTTTAATCGGGAGTGTCGCTATCAACTCGTGTGTGCCCGCGCTTTTCTCCCGCGCAAGCACCCCCATTGTGACCGCAGGGACAAAAATCAGATAAATCATCGGCGTAATATTAAATAGTGCTCGCATATCGGACTGACTGAACAGGAAGAACGTGTTGCTAAAGAAATAGCCGTTAAACAGGGCGAAAAACACCAGGAAAATATACGCCATGGGGCTCTTGAAATACGCACCGACTTCTTTGCGATAAATCGCCATCACATTATTCATCGCTCCCTCCTTCCCCGGTCAATCCCCGGAACACATCTTCGAGGTGAACTTGTTTTTGCGTCATCTCCAAAATGGCCCAGCCACTGTTTTTAGCATAATCAAAAATCGCCTCGCGGGGATCTACTTCACGGGCGTATTCTATCGACAAAACACTGTGGACATCGACCACCTCTATATTTGCAACTTCGATCCCATCAACGCTGCTGGTCAGCTCGGCGAGGCTCTCTTCATTGGCGTATTTTACATCGAGCGTCAGTTGCGTGCGCCCCATAAATCCCGCCATCAGTTCTTGACTGGTCCCATTGGCCACAATTTCGCCGTGATCAATAATCACAATACGATCTACAGTGGCTTCAATCTCCTGCAAAATATGACTGGATATAATCACCTTTTTGTGCCGACCCAATTCTCGAATCAGGTTCCGAATCTCCACAATCTGGTTGGGATCCAGTCCGGAGACCGGCTCATCAAAAATCAACACATTGGGATCGTGCAAAATCGCGGCAGACAGCCCTACGCGCTGTTTATATCCCTTTGAACACGCAGAAATGGGCAGATGAATCACATCGCGCAAACCACACTGTTCGACCACGCGATCCAAAGCCGTCTTGAACTCTCCAACATCCAGGCCGCGAATTTGAGATATAAACTCGAGATAATCATACACCCGCATTTCCCCATACAAGGGGTTCATTTCGGGCAAATAGCCGATTTGCTCGCGAATATCCAGCGAATGGTCATGGATATTCAGGTCGTCTATAAATACATTGCCAGCACTTGGCGCTAAAAACCCCGTCATAATTTTTAATGTCGTGGATTTACCCGCGCCATTTGCACCCAGGAACCCGACGATTTCGCCATCGTCAATCTCAAAATCAATGCCCCTGAGTGCATGAATGTCGCCGTAGTACTTCTCCAAATTCTCAACTCGAATCATTCTGGGAATAACCTCCTGTGAGTAAAAAAACGAAATCGGTTTATCCGCAGGCATGTCCCTGCGGGTGTAAGCAGGGATGGACGCAGATGAAAATCAAAGCCAAAAACTTAAACAAGTTTGCAAAAAAAAATCAAGGAAAATCAGAAAAAAACCACCAATGACCACCGATACACACAAATAAAAGGTGAAAAACAAAAAAGGGCGTGCCCACAGGCCGCCCCATTTCACACTTCACACTCTACACTTCACACTTCATTCAATCCCATAAATCCGTCCCAAATTACCTCCGAAGATCAGAGCTTCTGCGTCGTCACCCAATTCCAACCGCTGAATCGCCCGCTTGACCTGAATCGGGCGATATTCCGGCAAATTGGACCCAAAAACAATCCGTTCGGGTCCCAATTCTCCAACAGCCTGCTTAACCTCATGCGGCACGGTTTCTTCGGGATTGATAGCCCACAACTTGTGAAATCTCAGAATCGTTGTGCCCAGATACACATCGGAGCATTCACGGCACACTTCAAGCGCTGTGTCAAACCCATCGGGAAAGCCCATGTGATCCATAATAATGGGCACGCCGGGCACTTGTCTCGCCACATTGCCAATGCGCTCGGCACTGCAGTTGTCGCGTCCAGAATGAATGGATACCACAATCCCCAGATCGCGCGCCGTCTCAACAAACGGAATGACCATGGGATCATCCACATTGTATTTGTGAATAGCGCCCATCAGTTTTACGCCTTGAGCACCGCGCTCTACATAATCCTTTAGTGCTGCAATTCCTTCTTCGCCCCAATGTGGATCCACGAGCGGACAGGGCAAAAGCTGAGGGTGTTCCGCTGTCTTGTCGAGCAATCCATCATTATCCGGAAGGGGTTTGGTCTGTGGCATTACCACCGCCATCTCAAACCCCGCTTCGGCTTCACATTCCAGCAAAGCGTCAACTGTTATCTGCTGCCCATACCAGTCATCTGTCAAATACGCTTCAAAATCTGCGGTAATCATCATGCCCTCCTTTATTACCGAATATCTACGGGTGTCATCTCCAAAACCTGTCGCGGCTGCCCCACTGTGCGCGCAAGGCGAAAAACGGGTTGCAACTCTGCGGTGAGTCTCACCAGCGCATCGCCATTGCTCATCGTGCGGATCAGGCCTTTTTCCATCACCTGTTCTATTAACGTCTTTTCTTTGGGAAATACCACGAGGTTGAGAGATGCATCAGCTTCCAATTCCAATGCCTCCCGAATCAGACGCATCGCGGTCTTCATGCCGCCCAATTCATCGACCAGACCGTGCGATTTTGCATCCTTCCCTGTCCAGATTCGTCCCTTTGCCACAGCGTGAACATCGGCCCGTGACATATTGCGTCCTTCGCCCACCTTTGCCGTGAAATCTTCGTAAATGCGGTCCAACCACGTCTGAAATCTCGCCCATTGTTCGGGTGTAAATTCTACACCCGTGCTCCATATCAGCGCATTTTCTCCCACTTGTGCCGTATCCCAGGTCATACCCAGACGTTTCCAAAATTCAGTTGTTATAAACTTGCCTGCCAACACCCCAATAGATCCCGTAATGCTGCCGGGTTGCGCCACAATTTTATCGGCATTCATCGCCACAAAATATCCTCCGGATCCGGCTACATTACCCATTGATACAACTACTGGCTTGTCCGCCTTCTTAGCTTTGGCAACCTCGCGCCAGATCGCATCAGAAGCCACGTAAGACCCACCGGGAGAATCTATTCGAAACAAAATTGCACGCACATCCTTATCTTTTGCTGCATCGCGAAAAGCTTTGGTCAGCGTACTCGCGCCCATTGTACCAGACGCATAAAAAGGATCGTAGTCGCTCTTGCCACGATGCACGGGTCCCACGCCGTAAATCAACGCCACTTTTGTCCCTTCACTATATGGCTTTTCATCAATGCGCTTGAGATAATTCACAATATCCAGCCATTTGGCATCTTCGCCATGCTCATTTTTTACCAGATCGCGCACTTCATCCCAATACGCCAGGCTATCTACCAGGCCTTCGGCATGGGCAGACAACGCTAAAAATGGTCCGCGATTGATGAGATCGCGTACGGCTTCAGGCGTTGTGCCTCGCGCCTGTGAAATACCCAGGGCCATCTGATCGACCATCGACTTCAAAAGTACCTCACTCGCCTCGCGATGTGCGTCTGTAAATTCA
>JAPPAB010000087.1 GCA_026705765.1 Gemmatimonadota bacterium | reverse complement strand
TCCCATTTTGCTTTGAGGCGGTGGAGCAGATCGAATAAGGTGACGGAGTCAGGAACACCGGACAGGGCTACGACCACCCCATCACCTGGCGTGAGGAGGCATTCTTGTTGGATATAGGCTTCAACGCGATGTAGAATGTCCAGAGACATGCCGAGTTCCATTTTGCAAGTGTTTGGACGCGCGAATAGCGCCTGAAGTTTCTCTGGTAAATATAAAAAAATCGGCTGTGGATTTACAGCCGATTTATACGCTTGTGACTAAAAGTAGGTATTGAGGCGCATTTCCACGCCTTTGAAGGGGAGTACCAGATAGCAGGTCCCCGATGTGCAGGCGGTGCCTCCCCGCCGTTCGCCCACAAAGAGGACGGCGTCGTAATGCGTGCCAAACCGCGCATTGAGGTTGAGAGATACGAAGGTGCGGCTGCCCGTTTCGATGTCGAAAGTTTCTGGCCGGTCAACTTCAAAAGGGTCGGTTGTGTGATCGACGACAAGGGCTGCGCCAAAACCGCGTGCGTGTTGTGCGGAGAGCGCGCCATAAGTATTGGAGTAGTAAGGGTCATTTTCAAAATGGACAGCGCGTTGATATTGGAGGTCGAGGCCGAGGGTATGACCCTGGTCGGTTGAGGTTTCAAAAATCGCGCCGCCCGTGCGGTGGCTGTCGATGCTTTCGATGTCGTCTTTGCCCCAGTTGTAAAAGAAGGTGGCGGTCAGGTTGTCAAATTTGTATAGATCAAAAGAGAAATGTCTTTCTTTAAAAAAGGTCTGTACAGTTGGCGCCAGATCATTGCGTGCGTGACTGATATTGACCGTGAAATTGCCCAGGCTCAGTGGTGTATAAGTGCCTTCGATTTGATAGCCTTTTTCGCTGGCGAGTAGCAGTACATGTGTGTTTCGGTTGAGCAAAGAAGCGGTGTGTTCGCGGATGAGCGATGGGGGATCATTGAAGTGGAGATGCATGTTGTCGTAATTTTTGTATTCGACACTCAACCCCAGATTGTTCCAGCCCACATTGCCCGATAAGTAGAGAGCAGTTCCTTTTTTCTCGCCTTCGCGCCGCGCGTATTCGCCTTCGCGTTGCGCGTATTCGCCGTAGAAGCTGCCGTATAGACCGGCTTTTTGCAGGATATTAGATAGGTCGAGATCGGCAAAACCAGACCAGGCCCAGTTTTTGTCGATGAGAGAATCTTTGGGTGTGATGTAAACGCCCGTGCTGCCAATTTTGAGATTGGAGGAGAGTCTGACGGCGAGTTCGCCGCCTGTGACCCAATCTCCGCGACGGGAAATACCGCGTGGCGGGGTGCCGGTTTTGGCACCTGGGGGAATATCGCTGAGTGCTGATCGACCGATGAGCGCTCTGGTCTCTACGCGATTGCCAGTCCATGAGGCCATTGCGCCTTCGAGGTCCTGAGCCGGGGCATAGCGCAGGCGATAAATGGGGCTTTCGAGCACGACGCCGGGCAGTTCAAATGCGCGAAGTGTGAGGCCCCGCCCGAGAATTGCGTAGTAATTGCCGATTTCCACATTCGCAGCACCCTGGTTCCACCGTGCGTATTTCTGCGTGATTTGATAGGTTTCGCGGTCCGCGCCCCAGGTGTTATAGACTTCTGCTCTTAAACCGACCTGCAAGCCCTTTTGTGTAAAGTCGAGATTCAACTGGTTGTAGGCGGTAGAGATGGCTGTGGAGTCAGATCCAGGTATTTCACCACGTTGCATTTCTGTCAATCCAGTGACGGTAATTTGTGCAGAAATGGGGACGGTGAAGAGCAGGACGAGGAGCAGGCTACTTGCTTTCATCTGGGGTTTCCTTTTTTTCTGATGCTTCTTTTTTTTCTGATGCTTCCTTTTCGGGTAATAGGATCTCTAATGCGTCGATGATGGCTTTCCCATCGGATAAACCGGCCTCTCGCAATACAATTTCCCTATCTGGAGCAATGAGAATTGTGGTGGGGAGCGCGCGGACTTGCAGGCGTTGCATAACCGATCCATCGGCGTCGATGGCGATTGGGAATGTGATGTTGCGCCCTCGCAAAAATGGGCGAATGCGGTTTTGACCACGGGGTCCATCTTCGTTTACGCCGAGAACGGTGAGTCCTCTGTCGGCGTATTTGGCGTGGATTTCTTCGAGCTTGGGCATTGCTTTGATGCAGGGTTTGCACCATGTGGCCCAGAAGTCGAGTAAAACAGGACCTTTTTCGAGGAGGGTAGTTAATTGTACCCGCTCGCCACTGAGGCCCGGCAGGTTGAAATCAGGGGCTTCGGTTGCACGAGCAGATGATGCCATGAGAAGGCAGAGCGATAATGCGAGTAGTTTTTTCATGGGATGACCTCTTGGAAAGTGTGGAACGGTGTACAACTGGTCGCAGTTCAGACCAGTTCACTGTAAAGTATCCGGGCTTTATATGTTATACGTAGGGGCGATGCCTGTGTTCCCGCCTGTTGTTATAAGGCGGACAACTAATATAAAATATGATAAAGAGGGTGAAAAAACAATGGTGTAAAGGCTGACAGTAGAGTTATTTTATTTCACATATCAGATCAGAGAATACTGCAAAATTCCGAGAGAGAATAAACATGCGTTCGCTCCATGTACAAATCCTCATCGCGTTGATCCTCGGCGCAATAAGTGGCGTGCTGTTAGGTGAATCCGTTCTCCACTTTGCCTTCTTAGGGATCCTTTTTCTCAAGGGGCTTAAAATGATCATTGTCCCCTTGATCGTCACTTCCATTGTTTCCGGGGTCGTCGGGATAGGTCAGGTCGGTCACTTTGGCCGTCTGAGTGGTCAGACTTTTACCTACTATTTGGGCACCAGTCTGTTGTCCATTATCACTGGCCTGGTATTGGTCAATGCCATAAGTCCAGGCAAGGGGGCGCAGTTGCATTTGCAAGCGCCTCCTGAACAATTGGCCCATTCCATAGCTCAATTTGGTGACGGTCCCAAAGCCGCTCTTGAGCGGCTATTGTTGGATATGGTGCCGGATAATGTATTCAAGGCCATGGCAGAAGGTCAGATTTTGCCCTTGATCGTTTTTTGCTTCCTTCTCGGATTTGCCATCATTCGCTTGTCCGATTCGTACCAGGAGCGTCTGCGCGGTTTTTTCCAAGCGGCTTTTGAAGCTATGATGCAAATAACCCATTTTATTATTCGTCTGGCACCCATCGGCATTTTTGCCCTGGTCGCCAAAGTCGTTGGTACTACCGGTCTGTCGATTTTTGCCGATTTGGGGTTGTACGCCCTCACTGTCTTTGCTGGTCTGGTCGTCCACGCGGCGATTATTCTGCCGCTCGTGCTCTATTTTGTGGGTGGCATATCGCCTCTGGCTCTCCTTCGCGCCATGAGCCCGGCTCTTCTCACTGCTTTTTCTACCAGTTCTTCTTCGGCGACTTTGCCCATTACCATTGAATCGCTGGAACAACGCGCTGGCGTTTCCAACCGCACCACCAGTTTTGTTGCGCCGTTAGGAGCTACTATTAATATGGACGGTACAGCCCTGTTCGAGTGTGTTGCCGCCCTTTTTATTGCTCAGGCCTATGGGGTTGAGCTGGGATTTATCCAGCAATTTCTGGTCGTTCTTACTGCTTTGTTGGCTTCTATCGGCGCGGCTGGTATTCCTATGACGGGGCTGGTTATGCTTTCTATTGTTCTATCCTCTGTGGGTCTGCCTCTGGAGGGGATTGGCCTGATTCTGGCTGTGGATCGCATTCTGGATATGTGTCGCACCACTGTCAATGTCTGGAGCGATTCGTGTGGCACTGCCCTGATAGCCCGTTATCAGGGCGAAAACACGCCCGTGGCAAAACACTGACACTTATTTTTGGAGGTTGTTATGGTTTCGATAGGTATTATCGGATTGGGATTTATGGGTATGACGCATTATCGGGGGATTCGGAATGTGCGTGGAGGTAAGGTGGCTGCGATATGCACGCGCAGTCCCAAAAAGCGGGCGGGAGATTGGCGAGGTTTGGGAGGCAATTTTGGAGAGCCGGGCGGGATGGAAGATCTTTCGGGTATTCGCACGTATGAGAAGATTGATGATTTGCTATCGGACGATTCTATTGATCTGGTCGATATCTGTTTGCCGACGTCGCAACACTGCGAGGTTGCGATTGCTGCGATGCGCGCGGGCAAGCATGTGCTGGTCGAAAAGCCCATTGCGCTGAGTCTGGAGGATGCCGACCGCATGGTGCGAGTTTCCGAAGAGACGGGGAGGTTGATGATGGTGGCACAGGTTTTGCCCTTTTTCCCGGAGTTTGCCTATCTCAAGCAGGTGGTGGATGGCGGGGAATACGGCAATGTGCTCGGCGCGCATTTTAAGCGCGTTATTTCGCAGCCTAACTGGACGACTGCCTTCGGCAATATGGAAAAGAGCGGGGGACCGGGCGTCGATTTGCATATTCACGATACGCATTATATTCTGGTGCTGCTCGGTCGGCCAGACCGGGTGGTGTCTTCGGGCAGGCTGGTGCAAGATCGGTATGTGGAATATATTTCGACGAGTTATCAATACGATAGCCGGCCAGATTTGTGCGTGACGTGTGCTTCGGGTGCTATTTCTCAGCAGGGGAGGGCATTTACACACGGGTTTGAGGTTTATATGGATCGGGCTACGGTGCTTTTCGAGTTTTCGACTCTGGGTGGCAAGCCGGTTGTGACGATGCCCGTGACTTTGCTGACGGATGATGGTGAGGTGCGAGTACCTGATTTGGGCGATGCCGATCCCGTGGTGGCATTTACCAATGAGATTCAAGCAGCGGTTGATGCTGTGGAAAGCGGGGAGGTTGCCAGAGAAATTTCTGGAGAGAGTGCCGCTGATGCACTGCGTCTGTGTTTTGTGGAGGTTGAGTCGGTCAGGCTCAGGCAGGCGGTGGCGGTGTGAATAGAGGGGGCTATATCGGGTAAAAAATAAGGGGCGAACTGTGTGTTCGCCCCTATACTGATCCGATTTTAACGCATTCGCACCTCAGCAACAGGTGTTCCGGCTGCCCCATCGAGCATGAGACTGCTCGCTCTGGCAAGGGTGGCAGATATGTTTTCGAGGCTTTGCCCGTCGAAGGATTGACCGCCAATGATTTTGGGACTGACGATGAGGGCCTGACCGGCAGGTTCATCGAATAGCGCGAATGTCACGTTGCTGCCATAGCGCGCCATAGCGCTCATTGTGTCGTGAAATTGGGAGATGGTCTGGACAGAGACATCGCCGGCTTTCATTTCGATGAAGACGATATCGGGGAGTGCGGCATCCATGGCTTTTTGCGCGATCTGGGTGATGAACGCGCTGCCGAGTTTGCGGCTTTCTTCGCTGTCCATCAATATGCCGGATACCAGCCGACCAAATGCCTCATCTTTGATGATTTTTTTGAGTTTGAGTGCTTCGGGGGTCAGCTTGGGTTTGACCATGCGGTCGATATATCGCTGCGATTTGCCCTGTTTTATGGCTGTGCCGAGTTGTTCTTCTATAATGCCTGCTATTTTTTCAAGGCTGGGTGCGTTGACGGCAGACGGGCTGTATCTGGTACCATAGCCCTTGGTTTTGCTAACTATGGGGGGGATTTCTTTTTCGCCGGACTGATAGAAAGCCAGTGTGCGCGTATGGGTTTTGTCCTCGATGGCTTTGTTGTGGTGTTCAAATAGCGAAGGAACTTTGAGATTTTTGCCTTTGATTGCATTGGGTGAAGCCGTTTGAACGGTGGTCATCCATTCGCGCGAATTTTTGCCGTAGTCAATATTGTTAAATAATGCCCCTCTGTACGTCAGATAGGCGGGAATATTCGATCCCGATCCCGATCCGGTGATCGCAATGATGACCACGCCTTTGGACAAGCCCTGGTCTGATAGGACAAAAGATTGGAAGGCGCGCTCGATCATGGCGTATTGAGCAGGTGTAAAGTCGCTGATATTCAGGCTGGGACCTCCGCGTCCACCGCCACCACCGCGTGCTCCCTGTCCCTGGCGTCCCTGCCCCCCACCGCGTGCTCCTTGTTGCCCTCGGCGTCCACCGCCACCACCGCGCACGCCTTGTCCCTGGCGCTCCTGTCCACCACCGCGCGCTCCCTGTCCCTGGCGTCCCTGTCTGCCGCCCTGAAGTGCCTGAAATTCGCGCAAAATATCGCCGAATACTGCGTTAAATTCTCTGCGGTCGGTGTTGGGGAGTTTGCGAAAAAAGAGTTCGAGTTGTTGGTGGCGAACGGGAAACAGATCGTCCCATTTTTTAGCCTGGTCGAGTATGTACATCCGTATGGGTGCCGGTATTTGGCTGATAATCTGTGCGTTGGCTTCGAGGAGTTTTTGGGCATCCCAGGGGTATTCTGCGAATTGTCTGCGTTGCTGGGGGCTCAAATCTGCGCGTCCACCACCGCCACCTCCGCGTCCACCGCCGCCGCGTCCACCGCCACCGCGCTGTGCGTAAATATCTGACAGGTCTAAGGCGCATAGTGCTGTGCCAATCAGTAAGATCGATAGCCATCTTGAAGGTCGCATGACTGCCTCCCGTGTGAAGAAATGACGCGCTTTCATACATCGGTTCAAAGATTTTTGTCGAGCCAGTCCAGGGCGGTTGTCCACGCGTTGCCCTGGGCGAGTAAATCGAGTCCATGTCCCGTCCCCTGATAGCCGATCACGGCAGTTACTCCCCGGGTCAATTCAGACATGGTTTGGGATGAGGTGTAGGCATATCCATCGCCAAAAGCTGCGAGATAGAGGATGTTGCGGGGTGCAAAACCGGGAATATTGGTGCCGATGAGAATTTCCTGAGCCTGGTTTTCGCGAAAGTCGGGCGAAACGGATACGGTTGCTTTGATATCGGGATACAGGCCCGCGCTCACAAAGGCGATGTTGGCACCGATGTCTGTACCGATGACGCCGATGCGATTGGGGTCTGCTTCTGCACGGGTTTTGAGAAATGCAATTGCAGCGACGACATCGAGCGGCATCTGGTTGAGGTCGTCAATGGTGAAGTTCTGGATTGTGACTGTTTGCCCATTGCGAAAGATGCTGTTGCCATGTCCGCGTAGGTCAAAGGCGAGTGCCAGATAGCCTCGCTCGGCAACGAGTTCGGGAACAAAGTCCGCCCACTGAAAGTGGTTTGCATTAAATGGATGGAGCAGGATGACCGCAGGGCGAGGCGCGGGGTGATTGGGAGAAGAAAAGAGCGTGCCAAATAACAGAAAGCCGTCCGGTGTTTGAAATTGTACGGGTTCCAGGCTCGCGTGCTGGGCAGTGAGGCCGGATTCAGTAGGCGTCGGCGCAGTGGTGCTGCCGCCACATCCGATTAAAAATATTGCGATCCACAGGTATTGGCGCATGAGATTATCCTTTGAGCTATTTTATTTTTGACTATTGTAAATATATGTTTGTTCCTCGAAATAATGGGAACATAAGGCAATTGAACTATAATAGCAAGCGAGCAAGCGGGCATATTCTATTTCAAGGAGGAAAGATGCCAGAATTTACGCGCTATGATTTGATTCTGATGGCGATTACCGGTGGGCTTTTTATCGTGGGATTGTGGTGTACGATTTTTGCCTTTCTCTATGGATTTATGAAGCGATTAGATCAGATTATTTTGCTGTTAAAGCAGGCGGATCGAGATACTGATACGGCTCCTTGAGAACAGTTGCCAATTTCAGAATGGGCGTTTATATTGGGCAAAATAGTTCCTGTAATCCTTTTAAAAATACCTTTCGAAAGGACAATGAATGGGCAAACCGAATATTTTGATGATTATAACTGATCAGCAGCGATGGGATGCACTGGGTTGTGTGAGCGATTGGCTGGAGACGCCCAATATGGACCGCATTGCGGCAGAGGGTGTGCGGTTTTCAAATTGTGTGACCAATTCGCCGGTGTGTATTCCAACGCGGTTGAGTCTGGCTACCGGACACTATCCGCACAATACGGGGGTGTGGGATAATCAGAACCACACACTATCGCCAGATTGTCCAACGTGGATGCAGGCGGTGCGCGATGCGGGGTATCGCACGAGTCTGTTTGGCAAGACGCATTTACATCCACACGGGGGCGATTTGAGAGATCGCGAGCATTTGATGCACAGTTATGGGCTTGATGATGTGGATGAGATTGGCGGACCAAGGGCGAGCGCGCGATGTTTGTCGTACATGACGGCGATGTGGGAAGAGAAGGGGTTGTGGGATGCGTATAAGGCAGATTTTGATGAGCGTTTTAGCAATAAACCCTGGGTGACGCGGCCATCGACATTGCCTTTTGAGGATTATGCGGATGTGTATGTGGGGCAGCAGGCGAAGAAATATCTGGCGGGATATGACCGCGATCAGCCCTGGTTTTGCTGGGTGAGTTTTGGCGGGCCACACGAACCGTGGGATACGCCGGAACCCCATTATAGCCGGTATAATCCGGATGATATGCCCGATCCGGTTGCGGCGCCAGATGATGATCGCGAGCGCCCGCAGGGTTTGTTGGACGCCAAGCAAAAGATACCGTTTGAACCGGGAGAAGAGAAATTGTTGCGCGCAAATTACGCGGGCAATGTCACGTTGATCGACGATCAGATTGGCGAGATTTTTGATGTGATTGAACAGCGCGGCGAGATGGATAATACGGTTGTTGTGCTGATGTCGGATCACGGAGAGATGAATGGGGATTACGGTTTTATCTATAAGAGCAATCTCTTAAATGGCGCGGTGCGGGTTCCCCTGCTGATTCGCACGCCTGAGACGGCGAGTAGCGATGTTGCTGGGGCTGTGTGTGATAGTCCGATTGAGTGGTTTGATGTGGGACCGACGCTGGTCGAGCTAGCAAGCGGTGAACTGAATTTCAGGCAGTTTGCCAAATCGGCCTGTCCCGTTCTTGAAGATCCAACGCGAGAACATCGCACAGAAGCGATATCGGAATACGGCGGGGAAATTATGTTGTTGAATCGCGAATGGAAGATTGTGCTGAATCGCGAGGGACAGCCCTATTTGCTTTTCAATGTGGAAGAAGATCCCGATGAGGTGAATAATCTCGCGGGTTTGCCCGAGATGGCCGAGGTTGAGAATCAATTGCGCCTGCGGATTCTCGATCGCGTGGCTTCTTCACAGGTTTTGTCAGGGGCGCATTTTGCGTTGGGGACATGAGGAGGCGCAATGTTTGAGGGTGAGTATTACGATGATCAAGTGAGGGTTCTATGCTAACTACATATATCCAATCCGCTATGAAAAACGCGAAATACGAGATCCTTGATGATCAAACGTTCTATGGAGAAATTGAAGGCTTTCAAGGTGTGTATGCGAATGCAACTACCTTAGAAATGTGTCGCGAGGAATTGCAATCCGTGCTCGAAGGTTGGATCATTCTCGGCTTGAGGATGGGACATCCGCTTCCGGTTATCGCTTGAGGAGAGATTATGTTTCAGAGCAGGCCCCATATCATTTTTATTATTACCGATCAGCAACGTTTTGATACCATCCGTGCCTGGGGATACGATTATATGGTTACGCCCACGCTGGATCGGCTCGCGCGTGAGAGCGTGTCGTTTTGGCAGGCGTATTGTCCCGGTGCGACGTGCGTGGCATCGCGGGCGGCGATTTTTACGGGTATGTACCCGCATACGACGGGCGTTTATAGTTTTGATCACTGGGCAAATCACCGCAACTGGGTGCAGGATTTATCGGATGCGGGCTACTATTGCGTGAATATTGGCAAGATGCATCTGACGCCGCGCGATATTCCCGGTGGTTTTCACGAGCGCGTCGTTGTGGAAAATCCTACGAATAAGGCGCTGG
>JAPPAB010000086.1 GCA_026705765.1 Gemmatimonadota bacterium | reverse complement strand
TGCTTGGCGATGGCGATGTGGATATCGAATGCGTGGTGAATACGTCGGTTATTACCGGTCCCTTATTTGGCGATCAGGGTATTAAACCGCCCAGGCGCATGTCTTATGCGCCGGCTGAAAGGGTCGGATTTCACGTTGGGTCGAGTGATCTGGAAAATGGTCCGGTGACAATGGAACTCGGTCCATTGAATCGGCGCGTGACCATTGATTTCGCACCCGGGGCACAGGCCGCGGGTGAGGTGTCGTTCGATTTTACTGATGAAGACGCAAAGCCGGGCATTAATCCGTATTATGTTCGCGTGGTGCAAACCGATATGGAGATGGCCTGGAGCAGTCCAATTTTTGTGGATTATGCCGTGGAGGATGATTGATATGGATGTGACGCGTATTTCAGCGTGTAGTTTTCCGCTTCGGGAAAGGGATCTGGATTATACTTTCAAGGTGATTTCCGAAGCGGGGTTTGACAAAATTGATCTGGTGGGGCGCATGCCGCATTTTTCGGTGACGGATCCCGATTACGATATGGACGAATTGCGTCGGGTATGCGATAAGTACGGCGTGGTGTTGGCAAATATCGGGTCGTACTGCGGGCGAGATTTTATCGCCACTTCAGGGGCTGAGAGACAGGCGGCAATGGATGAGATGAAAAAGACGCTGGATGTGGGGAAGGCGTTTGGTTCAAAGTCCATTCGCATTATGCCGGGTGATGGCAAGCGCGCTTCGATTGATACGATAGTGCCCTATTTTCGTGAATCTGCGGAATACGCCGAAAAATTGGGTATTTATATGGGGATTGAGAATCACGGCACTGAAATTTCTGGCAATCCAGAGGCTTGTCAGGAGATTTGTGAGAAGGTCGATTCAGAGTATTTTGGGATTTTGTACGAGCCGTGCAATTTGATGGCTGCAGGTGCAGATTATAAGTCCGCTTTTGATGTGTTTAAGGATTATATCGTGCATGTGCATATCAAGGATGGCGATTACAACTCGGAAGGGAAGTGGGAACGTTGCATGCTCGGTGACGGTATTATCGATTATCACTGGGTGTGGGATCAGGTGGAAGCACTGGGCTACGATCGGGACTATGCACTGGAGTTTGAGGTGGGCGATATCGAACCCGTTGAGACGGGGTACCGGAAGTGGTATGAGACGTGGGAGAAGGCGTGAGAATTAAAAATTAAAAATTAAAAATTAAGAATTAGGAATAGGAGGGTGATCGCTAACCGTTGCTTTACAATAGCTCAACTGCCGCGTCGAGGCGGGGGAGTATGCGGTCGGCGCTGTCGTGGTTTTGATGTGCGGTGAAGAAATTGGGTACGGCGAAGACGGTCATGCCTGCGGCTTTTCCAGATTGGACGCCTGCTGCACTGTCTTCAAATACGACACAGGTTTCGGGCGGGACATTGAGTTTTGCGGCGGTTTTGAGGTAGATTTCCGGGTCGGGTTTGGTGCGGGTGACGTCGCTGCCCGAAAAAATAGCCCCAAAAATGTCGTGGAGTGCGTTGGCATTTACGTGGGGCAAGACGCCGTTTTGAAGCGTGGCGCGCATGCGCTGGCGCGGCGTGGATGATGCAATGCCGAGTTTGTAGTGTTTGTTTTGAAGATGTGATAGCAGGTCGAGAAAACCGGGCATGAGGTCGATTTGATCGGGGTTTGAGATCGCGGTTTCAAACCGAGTCATCCAGGCTTCGTGGAAGTCTTCGGGACGGATCGGCAAGTCGTAGCGTTTGACGGCGTCTGCGCTGTTGTTTTCCACGGGATGTCCAACACAGCGCACATAACCTTCGCGCGGTATGTCAATCCCCAGTTCGTTGAGGGTCTGGTTATAGGTGTTGTAATAAATATTTTCCGTATCGACAATCAGGCCGTCCATATCGAATATGACGGCCTGGTATGGTTTATGCATTTATTTTTTATCTCCGCTCAATATTCAATGGGTTCTCGTGCGACAACGCGCTGGGCAGTGGCTGCAATCGCTTCGGGTGAGATGCCCGCTTCGTCGCGCAGCGCGCCCTGTGAGCCGTGTTGGAAAAAGCGATCGGGAATGCCCAGGGTGTGTACGCGCTGGCCCTCTCGCATCTGGTCGCTCAAATAGCGCGCAACGCCCGATCCAAACCCGCCTTCGATGGTATTTTCTTCGACGGTGATCAGGACCTGATAACGGTCGGCGAGATCGTCGAGCATTTCCAGATCCATGGGTTTGACAAATCGGCAATTGATCACAGCGGCAGAGATGCCGGCTTCCATGAGTTTTTCTCGCGCCTGACAGGCGTGATCTACCATTGTGCCCACTGCGAGGAAAACCAGATCTTCACCATCGGCCAATGCTTCCCAGGAACCGATTTTCAAGACTTCGGGATCGCGTCCCGTAAGCGGGGTATGCACGTTGCCGCGCGGATACCGAATGGCAAAGGGGTTATCGACTTGCTGTACCGCTGTGTATAACAAGTCGCGCAATTCGTCGCCATCTTTTGGCGCGCTTACGATCATATTGGGCACGCAGGTTAAATAGGACAGGTCAAAATCACCGTGATGCGTGGGACCATCTGCGCCCACCAGCCCGGCGCGGTCCATACAGAAAATCACAGGTGCCGATTGCAGGGCGACATCGTGGATGATCTGGTCGTAAGCCCGTTGTAAAAATGTGGAATAAATCGCTGCGACGGGGCGCATGCCCTCGAGTGCCATTCCGGTTGAAAATGTCACGGCGTGCTGTTCGGCAATGCCGACATCAAAAAAGCGGTCGGGATGCGCTTCAGAAAAAATGTCGAGACTCGTGCCTTCGGACATTGCGGCTGTTACGCCTACTATGCGACTGTCATTATTGGCAAGCTCGATCATTGCCTCGCCAAAAACCGTCTGATATTTGGGTAGCGGCGTTTTGGGCGATGGCGGGCTGATCGAATGATATTTTATCGAAGCGGCACCATACGGGTCTTCCTCGTCTTCTTGAATCGCGCCCTTGCCCTTAATGGTGTGTACGTGTAAGAGCACAGGACCTTTCAGATCCTGTACATTCTTCAAGGTTTTTACCATCTCTTCCAGATTATTGCCATCCAGAGGTCCCAGGTACAGAAATCCCAGTTCTTCAAAAAGAATGCCCGGTACCAGCAGGCCCTTTAATCCCTCTTCGAAGCCGCTCAGTGCGTGGCGCAAATTTGTACCGACAACGGGAATGCGCCCGGCCAAATTCCAGATTTCTTTTTTGATTTTTTTGTAAAGTGGATCATTTGTGATCCGATCTCTCACGCGATTGTAAATCGGATCGGTGATAATGCGCGTCAAATAATGCGAAATAGCACCGACATTGGGCGAGATTGACATGCGATTGTCATTGAGAATGACCAATAGATCGCGGTTGGATGCACCGGCATTGTTCAATCCCTCAAGTGCGATACCACTGGTTATGGCACCGTCGCCAATAACGGCGACTACTTTGTGTTTTTCGCCCATCAAATCGCGCTGTGTCGCAAATCCCAGTGCTGCGGAGATCGATGTGCCCGCATGTCCTACGGCAAATGTGTCGTACGGACTCTCTGATCGCATCGGAAACCCACTGATGCCACCAGGTTGACGAATGGTTTTGAGTGCTTCGCGTCGCCCGGTAAGCACTTTGTGTCCGTACGCTTGATGTCCTACATCCCACACAATTTTGTCTTGAGGCGTGTTGTATAGATGGTGCAAAGCCACCGTCAATTCCGCCGCCCCCAGGCTGGATCCAAAATGTCCACCAATCTCTGTCACCACGTCAATAATATATTGCCGCAATTCCGCACAGACCTGGTGCAATTCTTCTATTGATAGGGACTTTAAGTCGTCAGGTGAATTGATTGTTTCGAGAAGGGACATGATGTCTCTCCTTGTGACAGGGTCAGTAATGCTGTCCGCAACATATGGTTAATATAAGCAACACCTGAAAAATCACAAAGTTCTAAAAATATGTCGCAACACTGCATAGTACACCCGCGCCAGGTTCTTCGACATTGTTGCGATCGCGGCTCCAATTGTAGAGATAGTTGAATTTGAATACCGAATTCAGTGAAGGTCTAAAATTGAGCCCCAATGTCAGGCGTTTTTGGTGATCTCCTATCAGGTCGGTATCAAAATCGACCCAATCGCAGCGAACAACACCTTCGAAATAACCATCTGGAATCGTCGGTAGTGTATCTTTGAAAAACGATGCACTGCCTTGAATATAAAAACCTTGCTGTCTGGATGCATAAATCGATCCAATCAATCCAGGAGGCAGATCTATGGATGCCCGAGCGTATTCTCCCAAAAATTGCAATGATTTCCACGCATAATCAGCGTCGAGTGCAAAAATTGTCACATGTCGGGCTTCATCTATCGAAATATCTTCTAAAAACGTCGTGTTATATTGCCCCTGGTGAAAGGAGATCCCGAAATCTGCTTTGGGTATTGGGCTAATGCCTAATCGTCCTGTAAGTGCCGGGCTGTTATTGTTGTCTTCTACATTATGGCGTCCCTCGGCAATGCGAGTCCCTTCATCGCTCTCTCCTACCAGATCACTATCCAGACCATTTACAGCATACAGTTCATACGTCAGGCGCGTTGTGGGTGAAGGATAAAATGCGCCAAAAATTCCCGCGCCGGGTTCTGATAATGCCGTTGGAATGATCTGCGTACTCACCAGGGGGCGATCTGTCATCTTATTGGATGGGCTATCGTGGGCCAAATTGAATTTTCCCAGCGGCGAGAGCAACATGCCTGCTCGAAATGTGAGGGCTGGATGAAGTTCAAAATCGAGAATAGCCAACTCGAGCAAAATCTCCTCAGTACCTTCCTCAAACTCCAACTCAGCCGCCATCCTGAAACGCTCAGATACAAAAGAGTGAAAAAACATATTGAACCGCTTGGGGACAAATGTGCGCTCTTCCACAATGCCATTTGTCTTCTCAAATCGAAAATGCGCCTCGGCATATCCACCAAAATTTGCCCTGCCTGAAGCGAGCTTAAACAGATGGGGTTTGTCGTAAGATCCACCTTTTACAAAGGGTGGAGGTGCGTTTTCACCTTCTGTTTGGGCATCGATACGCGCGCCCAAACACATGACCAATGCCAACAAAGTGTGACTGAACTGTTTCATCATCATACCGCCTTCATCGAATATGAATCTCAATGCCTTCAGCAGATATTTTTGTTTCATAACGCGCCAGAGGTTGTTCTGCTGGACCGCGAACAGCATTGCCTTCCAAATCAAACGTCGATCCATGACAGGGACACAATAGGAAGTGATTTGAGGGTCTGACAAAACAGCGCAAATGCGTGCAAACAGCCGAAAACGCCTGATAAGCGTCTTTTTGTCGGATAAGGATGAGAGGATCTGTAATCCCATTGACACGAAGCTGAATCATCCCTCCCGACTGTCTCAGTTCGGGATAGTCCGTCGGATTGATCAGAACCCGGTCATTTGTAGTGCCAATCCGATAAACAGACGCGGTTGCACACGCAGAAGCCACACTGGCAACCAGCACATGTGAAGTCGCCAGGAACTCGCGACGCGTCAGATGAGATTCGCATTCGGATCGACTCATAACAATAGTGCCTATAGCGAAAGCAAAAACGCAAGCAGTGCTTCTTTATCCTCTGCGCTCAATCCCGCAAACCGCTCGCGTGAAGCCTGTGCTTCGCCGCCATGCGTCAAAATAGCTTCACTTAAATTGGTTGTGCGGCCATCGTGCAAATAGTGAACTGTGCCACCCAAATTATCAGCTGCCAGACGCAGACCCACAAGAGGAGGCGTGCGCCACTCGCGTCCATTGGCAGTCCAATCAGCTCTGTTATCAGCCAGACTTGGCCCCATATCGTGCAAAAGCATATCGGTATAAAGCGGCGCGTCAACAAAATTGAGAGAGGGTATTTCGCTCGGACCTGTTTTTAACACGGGCACATGGCAAGATGCACATCCTATCTGATTGAAAAGCGCATCCCCTCGGTGAACCTGAGGGGTAATATCGCCGCGTTTGGGCACAGCCAATGTGCGAATGTACATCAATACATCCAGCACTTCAGTCGCGGGTACCTCGGGGTCTGGCGCAATATCGCTCAAAGACAAATCAGCTACCCGTGGATGCAGTGATTCTTCGGGTATATAATCAGTCGTAATACCTATGTCGTCGTGGTAAGCCGCCACAATTTGGTGTAACAAGGATGCGACATTGGCCTTAAGGCCGAACCGGCCAACTGCCATGCCAGGTCCTGATCCATTCATATAAGGCGGAACAAAATCAGGTGGTTTTACCCAATTCACACGCCCGGAAATCCCGTCGCCGTCTGCATCTTCGGGATCGGCAAGCGCGATAATTGTTTCATCTGGGATAAACTCCATTAAACCCCGTGCAAAAACCGGGGGAGGCATTCGCACCGAAGTTTCAGCACCAGGTGGAATAGTCTCGGGATCCACCCCGGGAATGCTGCGATCCTGAAGCTGCGGTCCACCCAGTGTTGGCACGAGATCTCCGTTGATACTAAAACGCGTCAGTGCCGTTGCTGGCGTGCCTCGACCATCACCTGGATGACAGGTCTCACAACTCGGCTGATTAAAAATTGGGCCCAATCCATCTGAAATGGTAAAAATTCGGGCAAATTGTTCGTCGCCTCGGGCGAATGCAGCCATAATAGAAGGAGGATTGTCCATAGGGGCATCTGTTGTATCATCAGGTGCCGTTGTCAACAATTTGCCGCATCCCACGAATAACAAATAGATGATAAAGGGCGTTACACCACGGACAAGATCAGAAAAACAGAGAAGACGAGTCATAACCTTTTTTCTAATATAATTTTAAATTTTGATAAGAATTAAATTATTTTTAGTTATAGCTAAAAATATATTTATACTTCATAAAAGGTCAAGGGAAATTTTTTGCGCGATAGCAATCTCCAAGTTTTTACACAGGCTTTAAATTTACTTATTAAACACGAAATCGGGCATATCGTATGACTTGATATGCCCGATTTATCATTGTACAATAGTTTATTGTGCTCAAAAAGCCGTGGGTCTTCCCTGCGCACCATCTACGGGAATGGATGCGCCGTTGATCCAACTCGCGCGATCGGATGAGAGAAATACGACGACATCGGCGACTTCAAAGTCCGTGCCGAGTCGCTGTGCGGGAAATTCGCGCGTGCGGAATATTTCGTATTCTTCCGGCGTTTCGTTTTGGAAGCGTTCCCAGCCGCCGCCTGAGAAAAGGAGCGAGCCTGGGCAGACGGTGTTGACGCGAATGTTGTGGGCTGCCAATTCCCACGCGAGTGCGCCAGCGAGAAATATTTCAGCCGCTTTGGTTGCGCCGTATTGCGCGCCCCGGTTTGCGGGTTTCCAGCCCGATATGGAAGAGATGGTGACAATACTGCCACCATTTCTTTCGGTCATGTGGGGAATAGCTGCGCGGCTGGCGCGAACCGCGTGAAAAAGGTTGAGGTCAAAGGTTTGCTGCCAGTCGGCGTCTGTGGAGGTGAGCAGTTCGCGCGATCCGGCTGTGCCGCCTACATTGTTGACGAGGATATCAACGCCGCCGAGAGCATCTGCGGATGCATTGACGAATCGCTCAGTTTCGCCGGGTTCGGCTACATCGAGCGCGAGTCCAAATGTCTCGACGTCGTGTGCGCGAATTTCTTCGAGTGTTTTATCTATGCCCGCTTGCCCGCGCGCGCACAAGGCGATATTGCAACCTTCCGCGGCAAATCGCAATGCTGTTGCGCGACCAATGCCGCGACTGCCCCCGGTGATGAGGACGACTTTATCGGTGAGATTGAGGTTCATGATTTAATCCTGTTCAACCTTTGGTGGGTGGGCGAAGTCGTGATACCGCTCGCGGATATTGCCATCGGTGGCGTCGCCTTTGTGAAAATAATAGCGATAAATACCGACGAGTGACTCACCCTGCGAGAGTGTGTGATGCCCGCGGCGGCTTTCGTCCCCGTAAAAATACGAGTGTCCAAAGGGATTGGCTGTCATTAATCCGTAATTGCGCACATGCCAGTGCGTGGGATGCCGAAAGCTGTCGGGATGATCCATGATGGCAACACCTGTTATATTGCCATTTACTGGACCTGAATAATGGCACCATGGCGCGCGTTTTCCCCAGGTCTCGTCTTCATCAATGCCGCCAATGCCGTTCTCGATTTTCCCACCCAGGTCGCGTTTTACCTCCATTGTCTCTTCCACGCGAATAGACGCCAGACCGCCTTCTTTTGTGTCACCGAATAACACATCCATATTTCGGGCGATGAGCGTGAGGTGCAAATCCATGATTCGCACAGAAGAGGATGTGTTGTACACAACCCACTCTGCACGCTGATCCAAAATCTCGCGATTTCTACCCGGAGGCCCCGTCCAACCATCCATGCCCACCCAGTCGCTATTTGATACAATGCGCCCCAGGACAGGTCCGCTTTCGAGCAATTCAAAGTCACGGTGCAAGATCCGTCCGTGAGATTCGCCTTCTGACCAGTTGTCCGCACCGTTCACTTCTCCGTGTGCAATCCAGATGGAGCGATGGTGATGGTGATCCATTTCCCGTCCGTCTGCTGGCGTAGCCAACCGCCGCGTTACCGGGTCGCCATAAGGTCCGATGACGGGATACAAAAGTGGTCGTGCGAGTTCTGTGCCATGACAATAGGTCGTAAAATGCTGGCCGCCAATCGAGACAGAGACTTCATTTTCACCTTGTGTGACTTCCACACCATGTCCGGAGTTCGATGGTTCTTGTCCCAGTGTGAGTTCGTACTCGGCGGTTTTTCCCGCTTCGAGATGATCGACAATGAAATTGACCTGCAAACCGTTGCTCACGGACGTCACCTGACAGGGAACCTGGCTATTTCCCGTGCTCAAGGTCGCAGTTGTCGCGCTTTCTGTTTCGACCACCGTCGAAACCGGACAGTTGATCCGATTGTGAGGGCCTGCGTGAACGGTTAGTTTTACTGTTGCCATTGTTGTCCTCCGTAATAGTGATATAAGAATATATGTCGTGTATGAGGTTACGAAATCCATTGCCAAAGTCAAGCCTTTCGCACAAAGCCGTTGACATACCCCATGGGGGCAATTATCATAGGGCCGAAAAACTGTCAATTTTATTTTTGGGGAGATTAATATGTCCATTCTCGTTACTGGTGGCTCTGGCTTTGTCGGCTCATGGGTTGCCAAACTCCTCGCCGAAGAGGGCGAAGATGTCATTGCTTTTGATATGTTTGAGCGGCGCGACGATTTTTTGTCCCATGTGTCTGATCGCATCACCTTTGTTGAAGGCAATATCCTGGGCTTCGCTCATATCAATGAAATTGTGCGCAATAATCCGGATCTCATGGGTATTGTTCACTCTGCCGCGCTTTTGGGGGGCGATGTGCGCGACAATCCCCATTTTGCGACACAGGTCAATGTGGGGGGGACGCACAATATCCTCGAAGTCGCGCGACAGGTTGGCGGGCTGAAGGTCGTCTATGTATCCAGCGGCGCGGTTTATGGCAAGCAAGACGGACCGCTGACGGAAGATACGCCTATGATTCCCAGCGATCCCTATGGCGCGACCAAGGCGATGTCGGAACATCTTTGCCACCAGTATTATGCGACTTATGACGTCGATGTTCTGTGTGCCCGTCTCTTTTTTTTATATGGTCCTCCCAATGCCCCTGGCCCGGACGCGGGCTTTAATACGCGCATTTTTGCCGGTCTGAGTGGGCAGGATGTAAGTCTGCCTCGAGGCCGAGAGCAAAAGGCCGATTGGACTTATATTGAAGACGCAGCACGGGGTGTTTTGCTCATGCTCAGGGCGACAGATGTCGCCAGCCGATCTTTTAATATTGCGACGGGCACGTACAATCCCATTGACGAAATTATCGAAGTCGTGCGGCGGCATTCACCGGGCAATCCCCGGTATGAAGTTGGCCCGGGCGTCAATCTCGAGCGCGGCGCGCCACTCGATATTACCCTTGCCAGAGATCAACTCGGTTACGAACCCAAATACGATCTCGAATCCGGCGTGCGAACTTATCGCGCCTGGTTTGATCAACGACGTGTGTAAAAAATAGGAGAAGACAATGTCAAATAAAACACTGCGCTACTTAGACGATGGCAGTATTGAGCTGTTTGAAAGGGAAGTGTCCGATCCCGGAGAGAACGAAGTTCAAATTGAAGGCGGCGCATGTGGGATATGTTCGTGGGATGTGGTTACGGCTAAGCTCGGCAATCAGATGCATCCCATGGCACCGCCGGGACACGAAGGCGTTGGTTATGTCGCCAAAATCGGTGCTGGTGTCACGGGTTTCAAAGAGGGTGACCGGGTCGCTGGGGGTGGCTTTGCCAATGTCCGCAACTTATCTGCACAGCGCGTTTTCAAAATCCCGGAATCCGATTTGCCGGATGAATACTGGATTGTCGAACCCGTGTCCTGCGCCGTCACGGGCATTGACCATTGCCAGATTCAGCCCGGGAATCGCATTGTGGTCGTCGGCTGTGGATTTATGGGCTTGTTGATTCTGCAAGGGCTTCTGCGCTATCCCCTCGACGAGTTGATCGTTCTGGATATTGTGCAAAGCCGTCTGGATTTGGCGCAACACCTCGGCGTTGGGGAGGTGTATAACACGGCTGGGGCTGATCTTGCTGATCTGTCGTGGGAACTCAAGAGCAGAGAGATTGATGTGGTTGTCGATACTTCTGGCAGCCAGGCCGGTCTGGATCTATCTACTGATATTGTGAAGCGCGGCGGACGCATCAATCTTTTTGGCTGGCTCAAAGGTCAGACCGCCTCTTTTGATCCCACAAAGTGGCATTTGGGGGGATTTACCGTTGTCAATTCTGCGCCGGCTTCAAAAGTGCGGGACACTTTTGAACCTGCGATTCGCCTCATTCACAAAGGTATTATTGATCTCAAACCGCTGGTGACACATACGTCCGCGCTCGAAGATTATCCGTCTTTGATGGCGCAAATTTTGGCGGGTGATGAGAGTTATATTAAAGGGGTTGTGACGCTGAAATAGAATGTGGGATGAGATTATGAATACATCAGGTGAAACGCTGTACAATGGGATTGTGTTGCCAGAGGTCTGGCCTCCTCGCAATGTGGATGAAGGCGGCACGGCACCTGTTCCCGTTCCTTATTTGGACGATCCGCTAGAGGTGATTTGCATCGATTTGGGCAGGCAGTTGTTTGTGGATGATTTTTTGATTGCCTCTACTTCTCTGACAAGGGTTTTTGGTGAGGCAAAAATCCATGAGGCGAGTCCTGTTCTGAGTCCCGAGACGGATGAAGAGATGGACAATGGCTATTGTCCGATGGCTGCGCCGTTTAATGACGGCGCGTGGTACGATCCCGAAGATGGGTTGTTTAAGCTGTGGTACATGCCGGGCTGGTTTCACAGTACGGCACTGGCAATAAGCCGAGATGGTATCCACTGGGAGCGTCCAGATTTCGGTGTTGTGCGCGGTACAAATCTCGTATGGCCCAATCGGGATGGATACGATAGAGATGGATGTCTGGTGTGGCTGGATCACGATGCGGAAAGATCTGAAGAACGTTTTAAGATGTTTCAATATTATCGGTATGACACAGGGGGAAGCGCGACTGTATCAGAAGGCTGGTTGCACACTTCGCCCGATGGGATTCACTGGTCTGACCCCGTTGTGACAACACCCGTGGGCGATAATACGTCATTTTTTTACAATCCATTTCGCAAAAAGTGGTGTATGAGCATTCGGCGGCAGAGTGCCAATTTGCGCGCGCGATTTTATCGGGAGTGCGATGATTTTTTGCCTGCGTGGGATCAGGAGCGAGATGAGGTTCTCTGGCAGCGCATTGACAGTCTCGCACTGCCCGATCCCGCACTGCCCGATCACCGGGTCGCGCTTTACGATGTGAATGTAACGCCTTATGAGAGTTTGATGCTGGGGCTTTTCGCAATTTTTCGCGGACCTGAAAATGATATTTGTGCGGAGAGAGGCGTGCCCAAAACAATGGATTTGGAACTGGGGTATAGCCGCGATGGGTTTCACTTTAGCCGCCCCAATCGGACGCCTTTTCTCGCGTCGTCGCGCCGTATTGGCGATTGGAATCGGGCGTATTTGCACGCTGTGGGTGGTGTTTGTCTGGTGGTGGGGGATGAAGTGTGGATTTATTTTACGGGTTTTTCCGGTCAGTCACCAAAGCTCGGCGAGACAGATGTGGGGGCGATCGGGCGAAGTCGTCGCGTGATGTATGCGGGTGCGAGTACGGGATTGGCAACGATTCGGAGAGATGGTTTTGTATCTATGGATGCAGGTGCCAGTGGCGGTGTGCTGACCACGCGTCCTGTGGTTTTTAAGGGGCAGCGGTTATTTGTGAATGTGGAGGCGCCGAGGGGTGAATTGCGAGTGGAAGTCTTAGAAGAAAATGGGCGACCGGTCGAAGGTTTAAGTGCGGATCAATGTGTACCGCTTTGTGTGGATCGCACCTGTTGCGAGGTTTTGTGGACTTCTGGCAAAAATTTATCTTCGATTGCTGGGCGTCCCGTGGTGTTCAGGTTTTATTTGCGGTCGGGGCGATTATTTTCGTTTTGGGTTACAGATGATCCCAATGGGGCGAGTTCTGGATATCTGGCGGCTGGTGGACCCGGTTGTACAAAGGGGCGGGATTTGCCCGGAGGATGATCAGGTGGGCTTTGTCCAGTAGGCTTCGAGTTTGTCCTGGGGCTCAAAACCGAGTATTGTGCGTGCGCGTGTGTTTGGGAAGCGATTGTGCGGCAGGTCTGTGGTGATGAAAAAGACTTCAAAGCGCGATGGGAGCGTTTGAAGATCGACTTCTATGGCGCGCTTAACGGCTTGTGCGGCATCTCTGGCCGATATGCTGAGGGTGCTGTCATCGGTGTTGTGTGGGTCTGCGGTGGGTTCTCGAAAGCGCGAGAAGATGAGCGAGAGGACGTGTAGCGGATGGTGTTCGCTGAAGATCCGGCAGATTTCGAGGCCGAGGCCTTTGCTCATCGCATAGAGTTCCGTGCCGGGTTGTGGGGGGATTTTTTCAGAGATGGTATGGTCGTAATCGAGATAGGAAGGCCCGACGAGCGAGAAGCGCGGTCCCGTGTTGATAAAGCGTTTCATGCCATACGCAACTGCAGCGCGGAGCGCGTTGTGCGTTCCCATTGTGTTCACGCCAAAAGCAATTTTGCGATGGGTGCGCTGAACAGAGCAGTTGATGATGACATCCATGCCTTTGGCAGCGGACATGATCTGGGCGAAATCGGATACATCCACCTGTCGCGTGTCGTGCGGTGTATCTATGGGCATGAGGTCGGTGACGCGAAGGTGGTGGTGGTCTTCGAGGGCTTTGACGACGTAAGGACCGAGAAAACCATTGCCACCGAGGATGAGGACGTTCATGGGATTATTGGGTGACGCGCGGGCGATTTGTGCGGTAGGGCGGTTCGAGCAGGGCGCGTTGTGTGGGTGTAAATTCGTCGAGTGCGTTTTCCACATCTGGCGGCAAATACCGCGCTGAATAGGTCAGCGTGCCGGGCGAGTATTTGTAGAGAATGGATCTGCGTTGATGGTCGGCTGTCCAGGGGAGCGTGCCATGTGCCAGTGCTTCTGTGAAGATGACGGCCGATCCCGCTTTTGCCGAGACCTGTTGTACAACACCCATATCCCGATCTAAAAGTGCGATATCGCGGGGTGTTTTGTAATTGGATTTGTGGCTGCCGGGTATGCAGGCAAATCCACCCTCGCCGGGGTTGCAATCGGTGAGTACCCACGAGACGACGGTGAGGCCACAGCGCATGCGCCCGTTGTGAAATTGATAGAAATGCGTCAGGTCGTCGGCCGTGCCCCCGCCGTGCATGACATGGCCTTCGGCACCTTTTTCCATGACGATGCCGTAGAGGTGGTCGAGGCGACAGTCTTCGCGCAGCAATTCTGCGAGATAGGGCACGATGTTTGGATGGGCGAGTAAATCGCGGAAGGGTTGGCACCAGGGTTTGGGCCAGGTGAGCATGCCGCCCAAGTCGGTGCGCCCGTGTTTGCCCCTGAGTGTTTTGGATTCGCCGGAGAGGGATTGCTCTGGCGGGCGAATGCGCATCCTGTCGGGGTTGTTGTCAATGGCTTTGTTGCACGCGGCTATTTCTTCGGGTGTTAAAGCGTTTTCGACGACGAGGTAGCCGTTGAGGTCAAAGAAGAATTTTTCGTGTTCGTCCATGTTCGGGATTCCTGTTTGGTTTGGTGAGAAGGTCCTTTAATCGTCGTCGCCCTCATCGCGTCTCATCCGATAGCGACCAATTCGCCGTATCAAGATCCACACCAGTCCAATGAGTGCGATATATTGCACCATATCCCAGATCCAGCCCTGCCAGCCCAGGATGCCTGGCCAGAGTGCTCCGATGCACAGGATGATAAATGCGTCTTCCAGAATTCGCCACAGCGGTCGCTCATTCATTTCCATATCCCAATGATATTTCTACCTCTGACTGTGTATCGTTGAGGTAAGAATAAACGCGATAATTGCGATATACGAGTTTCACATAATTGCGGGTTTCTTTATAGGGAATGCGCTCTATAAATTCATCGACGTCGCGCTTTGTCAAGGCTTTTGCCCACCGTTTTGCAGCATCCAGACCCGCGTTATAAGCCGATAGTGCCAGACTCAGTTGTCTCTGCTTATCTTTTTGGAATACCTTCATGTGGTCGGAGAGATGTTTTCCGCCCAATAAGATTGACGTTTGGGGATCGTGCAGGTCTTCGGTTGAAAAATTTTTGAGCTTGACAAGTCGGGCCATGTCCCGTCCCGTTTGCGGCATCACCTGCATCAACCCGCGTGCGCCGGCGCGAGATATAGCGGTGGTATTAAATGCGCTTTCCTGCCGCATGATGGCGATCATGAGGTTGGGATCAAGATTCATTTTTCGCGCTATCTGGTTGATCTCGCCCCAATAATACGTTGGATACAATCGACGGAATGAGGCCCGCGTCATGGATATCCCCTGTGCGCGTTCCAACATTACGATCTGTGCGGAAATTTGAAGTGCCTTGTGCATGGCGCGAACGCGCTCATAACGCAGTTTCAAATCATCCAGGGCAAATAAATTGCGCCCGAGAATTTGCCGAGCGCGGTCGTATTCTCGCTCGGCATCTCGATATAACCCGATAGACGCCAATATATCTCCTTTGGGGATATGCGTCGAAGGCGTATAGGATTGACCAACCGATAGGTGCTCGCCCGGTTGAGGTACCTCGACATGAACATTTTCTGTCTTGCCCAGGACCGCACGCGCGCGTGCCGAGTAATAAGAGGTGGGGAAACCTTCAGAGGCGCGTGCAATCCAGAATCGCGCTTCTGCTTTTTGTCCCAATTTTTGGTAACTCTTGCCCGCCCAGTAATACCCCTGATCGCGCAGATGGCTCGCAGTGGTCTGGCGCGCCAGGCGCAAAAAGGCTTTGGAGGCAGCCGTGTATTGCCGCGTTTGATAAAGCGCGAACCCCGCACGCCACGCAGCCTGGTCGGCATAAGTGCTTTTGGGGTAGGTTTTTGCCAGTGCTATAAATAGTTTGCGCGCATCGCTGTGACGCCCCCGCCGCTCGTAGGCCATGGCGGCCTGCCAGAGTGCTTCGGGCGCGGTCTTTGCATTGGGATAGCGACGCACAAATTCTCGAAAACGCGTTGTTCCCGTTAAATCTTGCCCGCGCTTGATGGCACATCGGCCCAGATAAAAAAGTGCTTCGGGGGTGTGATGCACTTTGAAGGCGCGGTCAAATGCGTTTTCTGCTTTGAGATATTTTCGACTGCGATAATACACATGGCCCAGTTCGTATTGCGCTTTTCCGCGCCATGTGGCATCTTGAGATTTATCGATCACGCGGCGCAGTAGAACGATAGCCTGTTGATATTTTTCGGCATGCATACAGGCCACACCCGCGTAAAACAGTTCTTCAGCATCGCGCTTATCACTGAGCGCGGGGAGCATTTCGTAAGCGGATGGATGTTTGGGATAATTTTTGATCAATTTCAAACGCGTCTCGCGCGCAGCAATAGAATCGCCCAGAGCCGTCCAGGCCGCGACCAGCCCGGCCAGTGCATCGCCTTCGTGCGGGCGCTTGTCGATGAGTGTTTGATAATATGCGCTTGCGCCTTCAGCATTGCCCTGTGCAAGTGCAGCCCGCGCGGCATTGAGTGTCGCCTGGTCGCCGAGCAAACTCGCGGGTTTCATGTGCAGGATTTTCGCATAGTGATTTTCAGCGTCTTTGGCTTGTCCCAGAGATTCGGCGCATTGTCCCACCCAAAAAGCCACGTAATCGGCAATTTCTGGGTGCGTGGTGCCTGAAGACTGAAAAATTGTCAGTGCGTCTGAGTATTTGCCCAGGTGCATCAGACAAATCGCGCGTTGTAACGCGGCGGTGTGCGTATTCCAGGCATCGCGCTGGGTAGTATCCATATTGTCGAGTGCAGATAATGCTTCGGTAAATTTTTGTCGTGCAATTAGTTCTGCAACCCGAAAAATGGGATCGCGTTGTTCTCCTATCCCCAAATAGCCCACGATTACAAATACGGCGATAATGGGGAAGGCGAATAGCGCGATACGGCTCACTAATCCGTTTTTGAGAAATGACATTGTGAAAGCCTTTGGATGAGGTCCTGAAAAAATTGTAGTCTATAATGCACGCAATGTCAAGATACAAACACTTCACACTTTATCCCGGAGTTTTTATGAAAGCACTGATTCTCGCGGCTGGGAAAGGCGAACGTTTTTTTCCTTTTAATGTCTTTCGTCCCAAGCCGATGTTTCCAATATGCAATCGCCCGCTTTTGGAGTGGACGGTTTCGCGTCTGGTCGATGCGGGTATTACGGATATTGGCATTGTGGTGGGGCATCGAGGGGGACGAGCACGCAATTATTTTGGCGGTGGTCAGCGATTTGGCTGTCGCATTACTTATATCGAGCAACCGCAGCCAAAAGGCACGGCGCATGCGGTGGGGCTGGCGTCTGATTTTATTGGTACTGATGATGTTCTGGTTATTTTCGGGGATGTTTTCTTTGGTGCGGATGCAGTTCCGCACTTGTTAGATGTGTTTAGAGATGGAAACTGCTCTGGTGTCGCTGGTATTGTCCAGGTTGACGATCTCACATCTCATATACGCGCACACGTCGAAAAGGATCAGAGCCTATCTTCTTACACCTATAAACCTCGCGGTGGATCGGGACAGGCACTGTCTGGTCTCTATATTTTTAAAAATGAAATTTTGTCCGATCTGGATAATACTTCCGATTTTGTGCCGCGAACCCAATATGGTATCTTTCCGCCCGAGGGTCAGGAAATTTGCGATGTTATCCCACTGCTCTACGGCGAGGGACGCGCGCTTGTTGCGGCCGATTTGCCCGGGCCGTGGTTCGATATGGACATGCCCTGGCATCCGAAAAATGTCGCGCTTATGGCACTTGCTGAAATGGCTGATGGATTTACAGAATCGGTTGTTGCGCCAACGGCTACGGTCGATCCCGATGCCCGCATTCGCGGTCCCATCTTTGTGGGTGAAAATGCCACGATTGCCCGAGATGCTTATATTGAAGGACCGGTCTGGATCGGAAAAAATACGGAGATATTAGAAGGCTCTCACATCGCATCCCGTACTGTGATCGGCGACCGCTGCAAAATTGGTCCTTTTGCCAAAGTATCGGGTACTGTAGATACCAACTGCCACATTACCTATTTGGGCGAGTTTAGCGGCATTATGCTGGAAGAGGGTCGCGTGACCCATCAGATTCAACTTTCGGGCGTTTTCGGCGAGCGCGCGGAAATAGGTGCGGGTACACAGGTGGGCACGCTGCGCTTTGACGATGCGGAGATTGAGGTCGAGGTTCAGGGTATTCGTCGAAAAGCACCCGGTTTTACCGGTGTGTTATTTGGAGATTACTCGCGTACGGGTATCGGTGCGATGATTATGCCCGGTCGCATTGTGGGGCCATGTGCGATGGTGGGTGCGGGCGTGGTGCTGATGAAAAATGTGCCGCCGTACAAGGCCGTGCTCGTCAAGCAGGAACTCAATGTCGTTGACTGGTCTCCCAATATCTACGACAAATAAGATTTTATCTATGCCAGAACTCGATCCCATCACATTAAACGCACGCCAGCGCGAAGCCGTTACTGCGCCAATAGGTCCTGTTCTCGTGCTGGCGGGGCCAGGCACGGGGAAGACGCGGGTGCTGACCGAACGCATTGCGTATCTGGTATCGCGGCGCGGTGTTCTTCCGGAAAATATCCTGGCGCTTACATTTACAAATAAGGCTGCGGCAGAACTGCAAATCCGCTTGTCACGCACGTTGAGCAAAGAAGCGGCAGAGGCTGTTACCGCAGGTACATTTCACAGGTTTTGTATCTCAATTCTGCGCGAGCATCGAGAAACGGTTGGGTTGCCGCCGCATTTTGGCATTGCCGATGAAGATCTTCAGCGCACGCTGATTTATCGCGCTTTTCCTCGCCTGAATCCCAATGAAAGCAATTTGAATAATGTGATGCAAAATGTGAATCGCCTGAAGTGGCAGCGGCGATACAAGGCGCATGTTCCGATGAAAAAAGGGGATGCGGCATTGCTCGATCAGTACGAAGCCGAACTGAAGAAAAACCGATTGATCGATTTTGACGATCTCATATTTCTCGCACATGACTTGCTGCATTCGCATCGCCAGATTCTGGCGGATTATCGCGCGCAATTTCAACATATTCTCGTCGATGAGTTTCAAGATACCGATCCGGTTCAATACGCCCTCGTTTATTTGTTGGGCGCGGCTCACCGCAGTGTTTTTGTGGTTGCAGATGACGAGCAATCCATTTATGGGTGGCGCTATGCCAGGCCAGAACATATCGAACAATTTCGAGATGATTTTCTCAAAGGTCGTTCGCCCATTTTTTTGGAGGAAAATTATCGATCATCCGCAGAAATTTTGCGGCTGGCGCGCGTGTTTATCGCCAATAATGACGTATTATTTGAACGCAGCATCCACACTCAAAGATCGGGACGCCGCGTGCGGGGGATGGCTTTTGATACGTTTGAGGAAGAAGGCCAGTTTATTGCGGGGGATATCTGGGATCGCATCCGGGAAACGCCCGATCTGATTCACCGGGATATCGCGGTGCTTTATCCGCAACACGCAATCGGTAGCGAACTCGAGCGCATTTTTATGCGCGCCAATGTGCCCTGTCTGATGGCTCATCGCAGGGGCTTGTTCGACCAGCCCGTGATTCGTCGTGCCCTGTCCGTGTTGCGCTATGCACTCGATGGCGCAAATGACGCAAGCCTGGAGTTGTTTTTGCGGCGCGAACTCGAAGCGGTAGATCCCAAATTATATCCGGCGGTGCGAGGATTTCAGAAACAAAAAAATATTGGGAGTTTCAAACAGGCTGCTTTTCTGTATCCGCGAACGGTTTCGGAAGCAGAGGGCGTTGATGTGGAACGCGCACTGGGTCTGGCAGGTGTGGTACACAATGCCGTGCAAAGAGGCGCGGTCGCATCTTTGCCCCATCTGGTGGATGATATTCTGGATCAATTGAATACGTCGGAGTTACCGTCCTTGAAAAATCATCTCGATGACATTGTAGATCCGCTCGAACTTTCAGATCTCAATATTGCTCTGAATCGCGTGTTGCCGCTCTGGCGCAGGGGCGGCACCTTGTATGTGGCATGTCGAGACGAGGTGCTGCGGCATATGCTCACAACGCTGATCCGGGATGCGCTGGCACGGCCGGGTCTCATCATACGAGAGGCTGTGCCCGGCAGCCGATTGGATGTTTTATCCGATACTCTGATTTTGTCATTTGACGAAGATCCGCCGAAAACCCCCGAACACTTTTTACATTTGGGAAGCATGGCGTGTGGTGTGATGCTCGCTGCGCTCAAATTGTGTCAGGCGATCCGCTGTGCGGATTTGCCGGCGTATATGCCGGAATACACTGCATTTGCGCTGGAAACAGCGGGTGACGATCCCGAGCGGGCACAGATCACAGCTCTGGGTGCTGTGCGCGTGCGAGATGGGCGCGCTGTCGATACATTTTATTCGCCCGTACGCCTGCGCGAGGGCAAAGGCACGGATCCTACATTTCAGGAAATTTATCTCGCGTTTCAGGCATTTGTCGGTATTGACATTCTGGTCGCCCACAATGGCTATGCGTTCGATTTTCAGGTTTTGCACCGCGAAGCCCGTCGCAATGGCAGGTCTCGTATGCCCAATCCGACGGTTGATATATTGCCTATGGCGCGAAGCTATGGCGCGACTGCTACACGCGATCTGCGCCCTCTTTGCGAGCGGTATGATATTGCGTCAGATCCAAACGATCCGCCAGCACGCACGCGTGCGTTGGCTTTGTATCGCGTGTTTGAAGCTATGAAGAAAGAGCGCGCCTCTCGCTATCGGCGCATGACACATGAACGCCTTTTGGATCACGTTGCTCTGGGCTTGCTTTTTCGCGCGCGCAATGGCGTAAGAGATACGAAATTTTCCCGCGAAGAACACGTGCATTTCAACCTGGGAGCACAGCGTCTTTTGGGACCGGCCAATTTGTGTATTCGCAATCTCGTGCAGCACTACCCCCGGTTGGATGCCGACCGGCTGCGGGGACAGACGCGGATGTTGCTCGGCGAAGATCCTCGCCCGGAGGTGCTCGCGTTGCACGCTCCCGATCAGATTCAACGCTTTCGAGACCTTTGCGAACGCCATGGTGCTGCTGCGCCATCTCTTCAGGAAGGCATTCGCAATTTGCTCGATTTTGCAGATCTCTACAAAGTCGAATTGGATACCCAGGACCGCGATGCCGTGCATTTGCTGACACTGCACGCGGCAAAGGGGCTTGAGTTTCGAGAGGTCTATATTTGCGGTCTCGAAGATCGCATTTTGCCCAATGCACGCGCCCTGAACAGCGCGGATTTAGCCGAACAGCGCAGGTTGTTGTACGTGGGGATCACCCGAGCAATGGATCGCCTCACGCTTTCCTGCGTGCGGCATCGTCCGGGCAGAAATATGGCGCCTTCTCGATTCTGGGATGAACTCGGATTAGAACGCGAAGGGGCGGATAGACGAATTCCCGACTCTGAATCATGAAAAAAGACAAAGTTTATTTTATTTCTGACGCGCATATAGGTGGGGGCAAATATATTCGTCCACCGCGCGTGCGGGAAGATGCGCTGATCGATTTTCTACGCGCCATTCGCAAAGATGCCGACTGTCTGTACATTGTGGGCGATTTGTTCGATTTTTGGTTTGAATATCGATCTGTCGTTCCCGCACATGGCGCGCGTGTGATCTTTGAACTCTACCATCTCGTTCAGGGTGGAACGCGCGTCATTTATCTACCGGGCAATCACGATAGCTGGCTGGGGGAGTATTTATCAGAGCAGGTGGGGGTGGAGCTTCCCGGCCCTTTTTGCGATGTCGTACACCAGGATTGCCGCATGTATGTGACACACGGCGATATTTTTCAGCAAAATTGGAAATTTGATTTGCGACGGCGTATTTTGAAGCATCCACTGTGTATCGTCTTGTTTCGGTGGTTACATCCAGATATCGGCGCTTACCTGGCGCGTATTGTGTCGCGGTCTTCAGATGCTGGCATCAAAAAAGGGACGCGAAAGACAAAGAGAACATATTTGCCTTTGTATTTTATTAAAAGTGCGGCAGAGAAATTTGCTGAGGGATTTGATTTTGTGATTTGTGGACATTATCACGCGCTGAGTGTTGAGCCGATGGGCGGCGGCACACTTGTTGTCCTGGGCGATTGGATGAGATACGACGCTTATGCTGTGCTCGAAAATGGCGAGATTGCATTAAAGCACTGGCATACAGCACCGGAAAAGCCGCTGCTGACTACTGATACAGGAGATCGCAAATGATTTTGAGTATTGATCAGGGCACTACGGGTACAACTGCGTTGGTGTTGGATTCTCAGGGGGAAATTTTGGGACGGGGATATTCGGAGTTTCGACAAATTTTTCCGCGTCCCGGGTGGGTATCGCACGATGCAACGGAGATATGGGATACGACACTGAAAGTTATTGGCCTCGCAATCGCAGAGGCGGGGATAGATGCTTCAGACGTAAAAGGCATTGGTATTGCCAATCAGCGCGAGACGACTGTCTTATGGGATCGGAGAACGGGTGAACCCGTTCACGAGGCGATTGTCTGGCAGTGCCGGCGCACGGCGGATTTGTGTGCCCTATATCGCGCAGATGGTCTCGAAGACATGGTGCGTAAAAAGACGGGGTTGGTCATTGACGCTTATTTTTCGGCGAGTAAGATAGCGTGGTTGCTCGATCGCGTCTATGGCCTGCGCGAGGGAGCAGAGCAGGGTGAGGTGTGTTTTGGCACTGTGGATAGTTTTTTGTTGTACAAACTCACGGGGGGGGCTGTTCACGCGACTGATTATACCAATGCATCGCGCACGATGATTTACAATATCCACAAGAGGAAGTGGGATGGCGAGTTGTTGGAGATTTTTGACATTCCCGAAGGCATACTCCCCGGCGTGCGATCATCGGCTGGCGACTTTGGGACTACTGTGGATTTGGGGATTTTGCCTGCGGGGATTCCCATAGGGGGGATTGCGGGCGATCAGCAAGCCGCGCTTTTTGGGCAACGCGGCGTTTTCAAAGGTGATATTAAAAATACGTATGGCACGGGGTGTTTTACACTTTTTCAAACGGGAAATCGGGCTGTACAATCCGCGCATGGTCTGTTGACGACGCTTGCGTGTGGGCCTTCTGGGCGCGTATCTCACGCGCTTGAAGGTTCGGTGTTCAGCGCGGGCGCAACGGTTCAATGGTTGCGCGATGGTCTGGGGATTATTGATACCGCCGCTGAGACCGAGGCCTGGTCCCAGGCGATTGACGATACGGGAGGGGTGTATTTTGTCCCCGCATTTACTGGTCTGGGCGCACCGCACTGGGACGCGGATGCGCGGGGGACGATTGTGGGGCTTACGCGCGGCACAGGGCGCGCACAGATCATTCGTGCGGCACTGGAGTCCATTGCCTATCAGTCCGCCGATCTCGTCCACGCTATGGTCGCTGATGCAGGACAGTCTGTGGCGAGTTTGCACGTGGATGGGGGGGCTGTGGTGAATGATTTTTTGATGCAGTTTCAGGCGGATATTCTGGATGTGCCGGTGATACGTCCAAAGCATGTGGAGACGACTGCATTGGGGGCGGGGATGCTGGCGGGATTGGCGACGGGCGTGTGGGATGATGTTGCCGCGCTTGCCGATATTAATCCACCGCAACGCACCTTTGAGCCTGCGATGTCGCAGGATCGCCGCGAGGCCTTGCTGGCGGGCTGGCACAAAGCAGTGGAGCGAACGCTGTTGGCGTAGCCTATACTTACTGTATTTTTTCCAAATAGGCGAGATGGGTTTGGGCGGCTTTGTTTTGAGGATCAATGGCGAGCATATCGCGGTAGTGCTGACAGGCTACCGCGATATCGTTTTTTTGTTCGGCAATGATGGCCAATCCGTGTAGAATGCGGGTATTTTCCGGGCGCTGTTCTCGGATGTGTAACAGCAGTATTTCAATATCATCAATATAGTCGGGATAATGTAGCTGTTCATTATTTTCACGAGACAATGCCACGAGACTTAGCAACGGATTCACACTGCCAGCAACGCCACTGCCTCGACGCGGTTTGAGATCAATTTTATCCCCAATTTCGGGTAGGCCGAGAACAATGGCTTCAATCAGGGATTCAACCGCTTCATCTAACCGATCCAGTTCTATTAAAATATTGCCTCGATTATAATGCACGGCGAGATTATCGGGTACCAGTTCAGCCAAGATGTCGTAAATCCTCAGTTCCTGTTCAGAATTTTCTGTCTCGGCCAAATGCTCAGCCCGATCGTAGAGTTGCTCAATTTTAGTGCGATTTGTAGCAACGATCTCTTGTGCTTGCTTCTCACATTCTGGATGTACCAGCAAGACGAGTTGTCCCTTTTGGTCTTGTGAAAACAGGGGCGTTTTGACTGTGTGCAAAATGTCGCCCAATTCCGAAATAATTTTGTTCAAGAACGCCGGAGATCGCGATTGAAAAATGGGTTTCCAGGTATTGAGATCATGCGATACATCAACTGTCCACAATTCGAGAGATAAAAAACGCCTGAGCTTTGATTTTAGCTGTTCTGTGGTATCAAAAAAGAACGACGTCGCGTAACCTTCTTCTACATAGTGGTGAACGAGCCATTGACGAAATTCGCGCTGAATAACCCAGGCGTCCTCCAGGCAATTGGTGAGCGTGAGAATCGACCAGAGCGGAATATCCGAATCTACTTTTGCAAGCGCCTGATCAATGGTACACGACGCACCTTCTTCATCATTCTGAGCCAGATGGACATCGTCGATAAAGTTTTCTATGGACAATGCGCGTTTTTCTCGTTCGCTTTCTGCGATAACGAGAAAATTCCCCTGGAAATTTTTTCGGTCAATCGTCAGTGTGCGCACGAGTTCCCGATCGGTCATTACAGCACACTGTTGTATAACCCGGTCACTCATGTTCATAATCTCAACGGTGATATTCGCGCAAAGACAAACGCTTTCGCGGTCGTTGGAAGCCTGTGGGATTTTCAGACACACTAACGTCATTGCGCATCTTGCGACCCAGCTTGCGAATCAGGTGAACAGCCCACCAGATTATCGCCCCGATCACAGCCAGAACCATCCCAATGCTGCGACCACTGGCACTTTCAAGACTCTTGAGCAAACTGTTAATCAGATCTTCCACTGTTGATCGCTTCTTTAAAAATACGGCTCGATATTTTTTTCGATGCGCTCGAGTATGGGCGTATCATCTACTTCAGTTTCAAATGGTTCGCCGGTTACGCGCTCGAACAGGTCGATGTATCGCGCGGAGACCTGTGTGCGAATTTCGTCATCTAATTCGGGAATATTGTCGTCGGAAATTCCCTTATCCACGAGCCAGAGGCGCAGGAATTCTTTGTCCAGGCTTTCGGGTTCTTCGCCGCGCGCGTGGAGGTCTTCATAAGAGTCCAGGATCCAGTAGCGCGAAGAGTCGGGCGTGTGGATCTCATCGGCAACGGTCAGATTGCCTTCTGGGTCCAGTCCCATCTCGTATTTTGTATCTACGAGAATCAAACCGCGCTGGGCAGCGAGTTCTGTTCCGCGGGCGAATAATTCCAGAGCCACTTTCTCGACTTCTGCCCATCTTTCTGCATCGACGAGGCCGCGCTCGACAATTTCCTCTGGCGAGATCGATTCGTCGTGATCTTCTGCTTTTGTGGTCGGCGTAATAATCGGTTCGTCAAATTTCTGATTTTTTATCATGCCATCGGGCAGATCAACGCCGCAAAATTTCCGTACACCGTTATTGTAATTCGTCCATACCGAGGTGTCTGTGCTGCCGGTCAGGTACCGCCGCACAACGATTTCGACGAGTAACATATCGAGTTCGCGCGCAACCGTCACATTGGGGTCGGGTACGTCAAGCACCTGATTGGGCACGATATCGGCGGTCTGATCAAACCAGTATTTTGCGGTTTTGTTCAATACCTGTCCCTTCAAGGGAATTGCGCCGAGTACATGGTCAAATGCGCTTTGACGGTCTGTGGTAATCAAGATGCGCTTGTCTTCGAGCAGATAGATGTCCCGCACTTTCCCTTTCTGGTATTGATTCGCCCAGCGACCAAATTTGGCTTCTAATAAACAGTTATTCAACTGTGAACGGATTTGTTCTTGAGAGATCATAGATATACACTCCTTTAAAAAATAAATGCAACCACCGATTAACACAGATGGACACGGATAATACGAATGAATGAGTACAGCGAAGGGGGAGGGGAGATAATTTCAACTTTTAGCTCAGCAATTACGGCATCCTTACTCCTTCAATTGCAGAGACAACATTTTCTCGCTATTTCGTTTTTTTGTCTCTTTTTTCTATTGCTTTTCGGTCGTTTTCAGGAAGGCGATTGAACATCGCATCAATTCGCTTAGGTCGTGTAATCAGGGTATCGGCAATTACATTGATTAATTCAAAAAGTGTCTGAACATCGGTAGTGTCGTTAAAATCAATCTCGCCAGGATGAACCGCATGATTGCCCGTTACCCTCACAATGTCCAATGCTTGCTGTATTTGGGGATCAAGCCTTTTTGTCACCAGATTTTTTATATCTTCATTAATATTATCTCCCTTTTCTCCAAGTTGTTTGAGAAGCATTTGTATAGCTAATCGCAACAAAGCGCAGGCGGCGCGGGGAGATAGATTAGCGATGTCGGCGGCCTCATTGTAAATTTTTTTTATGTTGTCATCTAAATTTATATTTTTATCTGCCAGTTTAATACTAATTGAGTCACCTAGACGCCTACTACCTGATTTATTATCAACAGGAATAATATACCACCAAATTTGTCTGGCATAGGCACCGCAATAGGGACAGTTAAATCCATCACTTCTATATTTAGGGGAGAATATTCAGACGTGATTTTAGGCATGATTGTCTCCAAAATCTCAAAGTCGAATGGGGACAGTTTTTAGGGAGAAATATATTCGATTGTTTGCCTTAACAATTCATCGACATATCCTATAGCACTATTTAGAGAAGGTCGATAAAGTGTAGCATGAGCACATTGGTTTCGAGTGGATAATTGGCCTTGGAGCACTCTCAATTGTGCATTATTGATGAACTTAACATCCTTTCCAACCTCAAGAATTTGGATCTCAACAACTTTTTCTTTTAACTCTGTCAAATCCTTAAAATTCCATTTTTGTCGAATCTGACGAATATCTGCCTCGTGCTTTTGATACAACTTTTCAGAATACACATGAAAGTGCCCTGCCCATGCCATAACGATTGCAGCGCGAAGGAAGTTCATCTCAAGACATGACGCGGCTTCCTGAAAGTAGTCTTGGATATCGACCGGTAATCCAGAAAGTCGGCTTAAGAGTTTCTCAAGAATAATTACCCTTGAAGGAGCTTGTTCATGTAGGGCCAATATTTGATGTGCTTCTCTCTTGGCGGCAGCCGCTCTTTTTGCCCATATTTGAATATCTGGAAACTCACTCATCGGGATTCAGTAAATGCTTGCGTAGAGCCTTGAATAAATTCTCATATACATCCGCATTCTCGGTCTCTGGAATCTGGAGTTGTATATTGATTGCAATCGTAGGAATATTTAACTGGGCAGTTGTTTGTTCTTCATCAAGAGGTTCCTCTTTATCATCTGTCTCATCTGTGACAGCCTCGGAAGAATTATCAGGAGGCTCTGGAGCCTCATTTTCTTTGTCGATAGGTTCAGCAACTTTCAACTGACCATCTTGGTCTTCCAACAGACCTGAAAACACAAGAATATCGGAGATTGTTCGTGCTCCTGCTCGAGTACTCTTACTGTTTCTTTGGCCTGAGACATAAAGAATGTGCGATATCAAATTCTCAGTAGGCATACCGCGCTGTATACTGATGGTTGTTATTAGTTTCGACATCTCTACATTACCTTGTATCGTCTTCTGCCAAAATGAACGAGTATCATCTTCCTGATTGTGCTCAAGAGCACGACCGAGATTTTTTCCGAGGGGTGTTGCTGATTTTTTTTGACCTCCTGCAATTAACCCGATTTCTGCCAAGAACTTATGATTGCCACTGATGCGAGATTTGCCCATGCCAACTAAATTAGCCAAATCATCAAGTGACATATTTTCACTGCCGTGACTATAGCCCACGATAAGTTTAGTAAGTTGACTATATGAAGATACTGGCAAACTGAGTTTATCTGACATTAAAACACTCCTTGTCTAAATAATGTAACAGTAACGATAAGTAGTTGTCTATAGGAAATCCATATCTGATAATGAAGTTTTATGTTTTGAGTCTTTTTTATGCTGTGCGGAAATGCACAGCGTGCCCCTTTTTGGAGAACCAGATCATATCCGGCATCATCGACAGAGCTGAGCTCAGGATATGGCCGTTTTCATCTTTCAGCCATTCATTAGAGTGCCAGCACTGCACGAAGTAGTCTATCCACTTCAGCTTGTAATTGCGGACCAAGACTTCCGAGACGACGGATGATGACTGACCGTTCTACTGTAGCTAATTTGTGCATCCGGATGACGGACGTAACGCGCAAGCCTGTCAAGGTAAACTCCGGGTGATTAGACTCAACGGTGTAGTCGGTGGGAGCAAGCGTCCCGCGCACAACGCTGGAAATTGCCACGAGCACTATGTCATCTCCGAGTTGCCCTTGGGACACGATCACTGCGGGGCGAAGGGTAGTACCGGTCAAATCGGTAAATGGAAACCGCGCCAGGACCACATTGCCACGAGAGAGCGTTGGGTGCGTCACACTGGTTCCCCATCCTTAGAGGAGTAAATGTCTTCTCCTTCTTCATTCCAGAAGTCAAATGCGCCACTTTCTTCTGTGAGGCGCATAATATCCTCTGTTGTCAAATCATCTTCCTGCCTTTGCACAGTAATCTCTTCATAGCGCTGTGCCAGTTTTACCAGCAGTTCGAGTTCGCTTTGCGGAACCAGCACTTTCTCACCGATACATTGTATGTGAATCGTTGCCATTTTGGCTCCTGTTCTGTGTTCGTACTCGCTGCACCCCGTTGTGTGCTCGTGTTGCGGTTGCTGCCCATCTACAGATGATTTTGAATTTTCCATCTGTGTCCATCTGTGTCCATCTGCGGATGCTCTTTAAGCCGCGCGGAAATGTACGGCGTGTCCCCTTTCTGGGAACCAGATTACGTCCAGCATCATCGACAGGGCAACGCCCAGGACATAGCCGACGAGTAAGCCGATGAAAAAGGGACGCGATTTGTGATAGACAGAGGGACCGCCCACTTTGAGCATGACCAGCTTGATCAGCCAGGCGATGAATAATGTGAAACTGCTGGCGCGAATCAATGGCGTTCCGGAAAGCGCGAGACCCACCGGATGCAGGGGCCACCACACAAACCGATGGCGCATAAAAATGAGGCCAACCATCGCCAGACCGCCTATGCCGAAAAAGGCCAGATTTTCGGGGTTATCCACGTAAAAGGGCGGATTATCGGCATTCTTGACCGCGTTGGCGGAATTCCTGAAATAATTGCGCGCGCTTCTGGGGATCTCGGCGACATTAAAATTAAACGCGCCCTCGTTATAGCCCAGGTTCAAAGTGAGAAAAATGCTCGTTACAAAACTTACCGCAAAAGCCATGTAAAGCGCGGCTATCAACTTGCGGCGGTTGTCGGTTATGCCCTCGGACAACTTGCCGACCTGTGCGGTCGCTGGCAAAAACAAGCCTTTGGCATTTCCCGTAATCAAATTGGCGAACCGAAATGCCACATGCGTGGTGGGTGGAATCCCGACATTGCCGAAAAAGGGCGCCACATAATTCCACGCAATTCCCGGTATCTGCGTGTAGGGCATGCCGGTGTCTGACAGAATTTTCGCCATTCCAATATATCCACACACACAGGCCATCAGCAGCAGGGCACTGATGATGGGGTCCATGTTCATCTGCATCATCCAGATAAACAAAAACGCGAGGCCCGCCACCACGCCGACCACAGCGGCGCGATAGGACAATAGCTCATCGCGGTCATCTATGCTGTCGTCTTTGCCAAGAGCTTTCATTATTACATCCCGCAAATGCAGCCGCGCCACCCAGAACATCGAAATCACCAGCACGACGAACGCGCCGCGCGTCTGCCATTGGTACACGCCGCGATAGGCAGCGGGGACCATGGATTTATATCCCAATTTATTGAGCCAGCCGCCTTCGACAATGAAGAGGAGATCGAATACCCATAAACTGAGCAATACATCGAGGCTGGCAAAATAGGAAAAGAAGATGGAAAACAAGCCCACCGATGCCCGAATGCGCGGAAACTGTGGATCAATCATATGCCATCTGCCGCCGTGAATGGGAAAGCGCGGGAAATTTGGCAAAAAGTAATTGATACAATTCCAAGCGATCATGCCAAATGCCAGGGCGAATCCAACCCAGAAGAGGCGATTGTACATAAAGCCCGGCAATGCGCGTTTGTCGCCTCCCGGTTCGGACATCATGTTGATCAGGGGGGCCATGGCTGGATATGCCAGGCGTTCGTTTTGTACCCACTGTTTTCTAAAAATGACGCCTATACAGACCAGTACTACAAATGCAGCCGTAAAAGCCAGGAACCACCAGAACAGCGGTAGCACCCATATATCCCAGGGGATGGCTGCTCCTTCGGGGCGGCCTTCAAAAAACCACGCGATCCCATTGCCATCATTGGTGGGGATTAAAAATTCAGGCAGATGTGGATGCAGCAATTCGGCCCAGTTGTTGTCTTCGTTCGCATAGAAATACGGTGCGGAAATATACCCGATCAAAAAGCCCGTACTGCCCCAGATCGGCATGGTTGCACCCACGAGGCCCATTGACAAAATGGTGTGCCATTCTCCGGATTGAAGTGAGAATCGCGCAAGCCTGCCCATCACTGCTATTGCGATGAGCATGGTGATAAATACGATGAGCATGGCCATTGGAATGTGCGAGAGCACCATGCGCGAGCCGTGATAATAAAACCGCACATAGACCGCTATCACATCCAGCAGGACCACCAGGAGCAACCCCAAACCGATGGCCCGCGGCGTAATACCCCCGCGAGGGGATTGTTCGGCTTCGCGCCTAATATTTGGTACTTGTGTTGCCATCCTCAGAGTTCCTGAAAAAGTGTGCGCCTACAGTGTGCGTCCGCGCAAAACCTCGCGGCACTGTCCTTCGCTATTGCCTGTCACATTATAGGCAAAGGTATTCATGCGGCGATCTCGATGCGATGTGTTTGGTCCCGATCCATGGATAGTCAGGGCACTGAAAAATACGCCATCGCCCGGTTCCATTGCCACGGGCACCGCGTCTTTTCGCTGGCGATAGTGCCCCGGCAAAAATACGCCAAAACTCGTTTGTGCGCGTTCGTGTTCTTGCAGGCCCCATTTGTGGCTGCCGGGGATGAATTGAATACATCCGTTTTCATCATCTGCGCCGTCAATGGCGAGTTGGCAATTTACCATCAGAGGCCGATTGTCTTCGCGTTTCCAATACGCGTAATCCTGATGCCAGGGTATTGCCGTGCCATCGCAGGCGGCTTTCATCAATAGCTTGCTGTGATACAGTGAGATATTCGGCCCAATCAGTGCTTCAATAATATCCAACATATCATCGCAGCGCAATGCGCGATTTAACCCCCCGCTGATCACTTCGCTGTGCATCAACTGTCGGATGCGCCTGGGCAGGTGTTCATCCTCAAATTCTTCCCACGAGATCCCGACTCCGTCGGGGGCGTTTTTTGCCATTCGCTCGTGCAAGCCCGCAATTTCGCGTTCGATATGGGAAATTTCACAGGATGAAATCAATCCCTTTTTCAACACATATCCATTTATGTCGTAAAATGCTTGTTCTGTATCCGTTAGCGCCATTGGACACTCCTTTGTATTTGGAACCAGCATCTAATTTACAAATTCTGACGCGCTCTTGCAAAATCATTTATATTCTATAGTGTGCAAATTAGAAATAGGGAACAGAAAGAAAGTGATTAACGTCTTAAATTGATGCGTTATAATTATTTTACAGAAAAACCCGACCCTTTTTCACCGCCCAATTGGGCACTAAAATAAGGAAAGCCGATGAAGATACGTATTCTTTTTTCTTTGTTATTCTGTATCTCTCTTTTGGGAAGTATTTCCGAGGCGTCTGATTGGACGCATTGGCGTGGTCCTATGCAAACTGGCGCTTCGCCGGAGACAGGACTTATTTCTACATGGTCCCCTGATGGAGAAAATCTGATCTGGCGCCGCGAGTTTATCGGTAGATCTACACCGATTATTGTGAATGGTCGGGTCTATGTTATCGGGCGAACCGGCAAAGACATAACCGAGCAGGAGCACATCGCGTGTTTTAATGCGGAAACGGGTGATCTTGTGTGGGAAAAAAAGTTCAATGTCTGGCACTCAACCATAACCTTCAATCGTCTGGGATGGGCAAGTCTGGGTGCCGATGGCGAGACCGGTAATATTTACGCCCATCTCGTCAGTGGGTTATTGATCTGTTTTGATACCGATGGCTATGTCCAATGGCAGCGGTCTCTAACCGAAGAATTTAACCGATTCTCCGGTTATGGCGGGCGATTGCACACGCCCGTTGTCGATGGCGATCTGGTCATCATCAGCATGGGCAATCGCGGGTGGGCTGGCGCACCGCCATCTCATCGGTATGTTGCTTTTAATAAGCATACGGGTGAAACTGCGTGGATGGCTCGTCCAGGCGGCGGTGGGCAGGTTGATTTAACCGTTTACTCGACGCCTGTTGTCACGACAATTGACGGGAAGCGCGTGCTGGTTGCCGGCAATGGCAATGGCGGTATTTTTGCCTTCAAAGTCGCAACGGGTGAAAAAGTATGGGGTTTTCCATTCAGTAAGCGAGGCATCAATACCTCGCCTGTCGTGGCTGACAATCGCGTTTATATCGCACATAGCGAAGAAAATGTCGATAATACCGCCCTGGGGCGCGTTGCATGTCTGGATGCGCGCACGGGCAAAGAAATCTGGCGACAAGACGGTATGACCGCGGGCTATGCTTCGCCAGCGGTTCACGCGGGGCGCGTCTATGTGATCGACAATTCGGCCAATGTGCATTGTTTAGACGCCAAAACGGGAAAGCAATATTGGGAGCAGAATATCGGCACTGTGGGCAAGGGGTCGCCGACCTGGGCCGATGGAAAACTCTATGTTACTGAGGTCAATGGCGGCTTCCAGATTCTCAAAACGAATAATATGGGTGCGGAAGTACTCGACAAAAAGAAGATCGCGATGCCCGAGGGTGGGCATGCCGAGATCTACGGGTCAGTCGCTGTTGCGTATCGCCGCATCTATTTTGCGACCGAAGCCGGTTTGTTTTGTCTGGGCGATAAAAACGCGCGGTTTGAAGTCACGCCTTCTCCTCATGCAAAGCGCGAAAGCGCGCCTTCGGGTGCCGAACCCGCATCTATTCTTTCGATTCCGGCTGAGGTGACCATACAACAGGGCGAAGTATTGCCCTTGCGGGCAGAGGCTTATGACGAAAAGGGGCGCTTGATCGGCAATGCCGACGCCGAGTGGTCGTTGAATGGCCTGGATGGAGAAATAAAGAATAATCAGTTTATACCATCCAGAGCGGGACAGGGCGGATGGATCACGGCTAAGCTGGGAGAATTAACCCGACAAACCTGGGTGCGCGTGGTGCCCGATGTGCCCTGGACAGAGGATTTTGAGAATGTTGAAGTCGGTACAAATCCATTGCACTGGGTGTGGGGGGGCAGGGGTTTTGTGGTGGAGGAAAAAGATGGCAACAAGGTGCTGGCAAAACCGCCAGCTGCACGCGGCTTAGATCGCTCAAATCTCTATGTGGCGCCGTACAAACTCAGTGGTTATACTATTCAGGCCGATCTGATGGGTACGCAAAACAAGCGCCGGCGTCCCGATATGGGGCTTGTCGCGCATCGCTATATTCTCGACCTTCAGGGCATTCACCAGCGCCTTGAAGTGCGGTCGTGGTCGTCGGATTTGCGCATGGCGAAACGCATTGATTTCCATTGGGATATGGGGGTATGGTACACCATGAAAATGAGAGTTGATATTGAAGGGGGTAAAGCTATTGTTCGGGGCAAAGTTTGGAAAAAAGGCGATCCCGAACCCGATGCGTGGAGCATTGAAGTAGAGGATCCCCTGCCGATAGAAGAGGGCAGCCCCGCGCTTTACGGCTATTCACCTGCCACGATTTACTACGATAATGTGAAAGTTTGGTAATCTTCATAAACCCTTATAGATAAAGGAACAAAATGAAATTGAAACGACTTTTGAGCGGATGTGTCATCGCTGGTTTGATCGTATCGACTGGTATTGCCGAAGAGGTTATGTGGGGATTTACTCCAGATCGCAACCTCGTGTCAGACGCAAAAAATTTGCCGATGAACTGGAATGTAGAAACGGGTGAAAACATCGCCTGGAAAGCAGATCTCGGTTCGCAGTCCTACGCCGGTCCCATCAGGATCGGTGGGAAAATATTTATGGGCACAAATAACCAGATCGAGCGCAATCCCAAAATTACGGGTGACAAGGGCGTGATCATGGCTTTTCGGGAATCCGATGGAAAATTTCTCTGGCAATCAGCGCATCCCAAGCTGCCTGCGGGGCGCGTCAATGACTGGCCGCAGCAGGGCATTTGCTCCACGCCTTATATTCGCGGAGATCGGATGTATTATATCTCGAATCAATGTCGCGTAGTGTGTGCGGATACAGAGGGTTTTTTGGATGGGGAAAATGACGGTCCATACACCGGGGAAGAGGATACGAGCGACATCGGTGTGGATATTATCTGGGAATACGACATGATGGAAGAACTGGATGTATTCCCTCACAATCTGGCGACCTGTTCGCCCGTGGGGACGGGCAATCTTTTGTTTGTCATCACCGCCAATGGTGTTGACGAGGGCCACATTGCCATCCCTTCGCCTCTGTCTCCCAGCTTTATTGCGGTCGATCTCAATACGGGAGAACTGGTATGGGAAAAAGCCTATCCGGGTGAAAGTATTTTGCACGGACAGTGGTCCAATCCCGCTTATGGCGTTATCAATGGCAAGCCGCAGGTGATCTGCCCTGGGGGCGATGGCTGGGTTTATTCAGTGGAACCCGAGACCGGCGACCTGATCTGGAAATTTGACTGCAATCCAAAAGACGCTGTGTGGGAGTTGGGCGGGCGCGGTACGCGCAATGCGATTATTTCTACTCCTGTTATTTACGATAACAAGGTGTTTATCGGCGTTGGGCAAGACCCGGAACACGGCGAGGGCATTGGTCATTTGTGGGCTATTGATGCGACGGGTACAGGGGATGTGACGGGAAGCCATGCGGTGTGGCATTTTGGCAATGAAAATTACAACCGGACTATTTCAACGGTGGGCATTAGCGATGGCCTGCTCTATGCGGCAGACCTGAGCGGGTTTGTCTATTGTCTCGACGTAAAAACCGGTAAACAGCACTGGAAATACGATACATTTGCCGCGATATGGGGATCGCCTTTTGTGGCTGATGGGAAGGTGTATATTGGGGATGAAGATGGCGATGTGGCGATTTTGAAAGCCGGAACCCAATTTGAATTGATCAACGAAATCAATATGGGCAGTGCCGTATATACCACGCCTATTGCAAAAGATGGCATGCTCTATATTGGCACGCGCAATACGCTGTATGCGATTAAGGGCGAGTAGGAGGAGTCACAGTATGGAAGTTCTGGCAACACCTATTGCCGATAAGGTCAAAGAAGCGCGCGATACCCTTGATGGCCATGTGCGAGATATGGTCGCGTGGCATTTTAATCCCACTACGGGATGTCCGTTCTGGCTGGAATTTGCAGGAGAACTGGATTTTGATCCGCGACGGGAGATCGGCGGGTACAGCGATTTGAAATATCTCGGGCATTTCCAGGACGAATGGTTGCGCGGCGGTCCCGTGCGGCGATGGATCCCGAGGGGTAGTGAGGGACAGCGGACTTATGTATTTGAAACGGGTGGCTCAACTGGGGTTCCCAAATATCGGATCAGCCAAAACGATTTTCAAATTGACTACGAAATGTTTAGCGAGCACCTATCAGAAGAAACATTTCCGAAGGGGGCGGACTGGTTGATGCTGGGACCAACAGGTCCCCGGCGATTGCGCCTGGCTGTCGAATATCTCTGTCAGATTCGCGGTGGAATTTGCTTTCTCGTAGATCTCGATCCGCGATGGGTCAACAAGCTGATCAAGCGCGGTGCACTCCAGGAATTGGAACTCTACAAAGCCCATGTCATCGATCAGGCACTCACGATTCTGCGCGCCAATGACAATGTGAGATGCATGTTTACGACTCCCAAGCTTCTCGAAGAGTTGTGCGAAAAAATTTCTCTGCAAAAAGCCGGGATCAGCGGTATTTTCTGCGGCGGAACTGAGATGAACGCACAATTCAATCGCTTTGCGAGAGAAGAGCTTATCCCGGGCGTTGATTTTGTTCCTACCTACGGCAATACCCTGATGGGGCTGGCTTATTCCAAGCCGCTGGAACCCGAAGATAATTACGCGATTACGTATTACCCGCCCGTGCCCCGTGCGTTTATCGAACTGGTGCATCCAGATAATCCCGATGAAGAGGTCGGTTACGACGAAGTCGGGCGCGTGATGCTGACGACACTTACAAAAGAATTTTTTATGCCCCGATTTCTCGAACGCGATGAGGCCGAACGCGCCAAACCGATTGAAGCCTATCCCTGGGACGGTGTGAGGAATCTGGGTTTGTTTTCTGAGTTGCAGGAATCCGTCGTGGTTGGGGTGTATTAAGTAGTGTCCTGACGAGAAAGATGATGGACAACGAGCTTGACATAGAGAGAGATTGTTATAGTATAATTGCACACGTGTGTATTGATAGGAGATACCGATATGCGATCTACAACCGCACAAATTCTGATTCTGGGGCTGCTATTTTGCGCAGGACCTCTCCTGGCGCAGGAGTGGGGTGAGGTGTCTGAAGAAACTCTGGGCATGACCGGCATTCCCGAAGACTCTGAGGCCGATGCCGTTATTTTGTTCGATAAAGGCACTATCGCTATTACATTGCGATTCGAGCTTGTGATTCAGCGACACACTCGAATTAAAATTCTCACCGAACGCGGTCTAAAATACGGCGATGTGTCCATCTATCTCGGCTCTGATGACAAGATAGATGAATTGCGGGCGCAGACTATTTTGCCAAATGGCAAAAAGGTCACACTTTCAAAAAAAGACATTTTTACAAAAAAGCGCAGAAGTGGGTCTGAAAAGGTATTCGCCATACCCGGTGTGGAGGTGGGAGCTGTTATTGAATACGCCTATGAAATTACCAGCAGACGACTGACATTTCTCGCCCCCTGGCAGTTCCAGCATGGCGTATTTACCAGGCTGAGTGAGTTGATCTTGATTATTCCAGAGGGTTTCGATTATCGAGCCTTTGCCAGCAATGCCTACGTTCCCGACCCACATAGAGAGTCCTTCCAAATTGCCGATCCCCAAATGGGTACCTCTTTTGTCGGCAGATTTGTATGGCGCGCTGAAAATTTGCCAGCTCTTAAACGGGAACCTTACATTACGACGCTCAAAGATTATTGGGCCACGTTATTTTTTCAGATTGTCTCTTATCGAAATCCCAAAGATACAATGGCCGATCCTGTCATATTCATTAAAACATGGGACGACCTCGCGGAAATTTTGCACAAGAGTTATAACCCTTCTATCAAAAAAACCAGGACCCTGGAAAGACGAACACTTGCTCTGGTATCCGAGATACAGGATGACCGCACCCGGGCTGAGGCTATTTACGGCTATGTGAGAGACTCGATTGAAACATCTGCGCCAAGTGGAAGTCGCAAAAGACCCAACGATTTGCTCAAAAGAAAAAAGGGCAGTTCGTTGGAAAAAAACCTGTTGTTAATCGCGATGCTGAAAGTAGCTGGTCTCGAAGCCAGTCCGTTGCGTATCTCCACCCGCATCAATGGGCGTTTGCAAGAGAACTGGCCTCAATTGCAGCAACTCAACTACACGATTGCACACCTGTCCATAGATGATGACGTTTATTTTTTGGATACAAATGACAGTCAGTGTCCGTTTGTACTGCTACCACCCAGGTTATTGTCTGGAAAAGGGTTTTTGATTGGGGAGGAAGAAGGCAAAATTGTCGAAATTCCCATACCGAAAGATGCGGGTACAAGTAGAGCAAATACTCAGGCAAAGCTGACCGAAAGCGGCGATCTCCTGTGCCAAACAACACTGCAATTTGAAGGGTATCGCGGGATTTCAGAACGAAAGGATCTGGACGAAGAGAAACCGGGGAAATACGTCAAAGATATTCTGGAAAACCGTTTTGGAGATGTGGTGATCGATACATTTCAGATCGCCCAGGACAAAGATGTCGATATGCCTTTGGAAGTTAAGATCGACTATCGGGTTCAAAATTACGCTCAGGTGGCTGGCGATATGGTTTATTGTCCATCGAGTTTGATCCATCAGCGTCAGTCCAATCCCTTTAAGAACGAAAAAAGGCTTTTTCCCGTCGAGTTCAACTACGGCTTTGCATCTGAAGAAATAGTAGATCTGACTCTGCCGGATGGGTTCGAGGTTGTCGAAATACCCGAAGTACAAAAAGTTACATCCCTCGGGATCAGGTTTCAGTCTGATTGTCAGGCAGATAGCAATCGCGTGCATCTCCAGCGGACGTTTTCTGTGAACCGCGTTTATTACACACCGGCGCAATATTCCCGGCTGCGGAACGCATATGCAAAGATTGTAAGTGCCGATCAAGGACAGATTGTCTTGCGCCGAAGGCCACTGGAAGCTGAAGAATAAGACAAGGGGGAGAAATGAGAACCATGTCTTTCATAAGGTCGGCACTTGTGGTCTTGCTGATTGTTGCCCATGTGCCAGCAGATGCGGACTGCGTTGGGGAGGATGTTGATGCGGTTATCGTGTTGGATGAAAACGAATTTGTCGTAAGAGGAAAAAATAAGGCGACATATCGCAAACATCGGATTATTAAAATCAACACTGAAGCGGGCAGGAAGTACGGACAGGTAGTAGTTCGCGAAAATAGATACGTCAAATGCACCCATGTCTCGGGAAAAATTTTGGATGCAGAGGGCAAGTTGATTCGCAAATTGGGCAAAGGAGACATTCAGAAAAATCCGTACTTTCCCGAGTACATCCTGTATCAGGATACCAAATATCAGGCATTTGAACTGAAGGCCAACACGTTTCCATATACAGTGGAATATACCTATGAACAGGAATACGAAAGCCTGTTCTTCTGGCCTTCGTGGTTTCCACAGGCAGATATTCCCGTTCTGCAGTCAACCTATACTGTTGTGGGGCATGACAAAATTGATTATCGAACCCATGCCGTTGGGTTGATAGAACCACCTGTAATGGTGAAGGCGTCTGAACGCAAGTGGCAGTTGACGCATATTAAACCCAGAGCCAGAGAACAGTCTATGCCTCCTGAAGACAGAATCCAGATGAGGCTCTTTTTTGCGCCTGTTGCCTTCAAAATTGGGAAGTCTCCAGGATCGTTCGCCTCATGGGATGCTGTGGCAAAATGGTACGGGGTGCTGGCAGATGGCCGATATGACCTGCCGCCAGTTGCAGTGCAGAAAGTACGAGAACTGGTATCTGAAGCCAGCAGTGACCGGCAGAAAGTGGAGATTCTCTATCGCTATCTCCAGGATCACACGCGGTATGTGGCTATTGAACTGGGCATTGGGGCGTGGCAACCGTATTCGGCAGAATGGGTTTTTAAGAATAAGTATGGCGACTGCAAGGATCTATCTACATTCATGGTTGCGATGCTCAAAGCTTGTGGTATCTCGGCGTATCCAACTCTGATTGGCACGCGCAACCGCGGCGTGTTGATTCGGGAATTTCCTTCCAATCAGTTCAATCACTGTATCACATTTGTTCCCTTGCAACGCGATACGCTCTGGTTGGAATGCACGGCCGACCTCATAGCTGCGGGGGAGTTGCCATCCGCAGATGAGGGATGCGATGTGCTCGTGGTTAAGGAGAACGCCGGAGAAATCGTCCGCACGCCGGAAAGTACAAGTGCCGATAACCGTCAGATTAGCACCATAAAAGGCCATCTCACAGCATCGGGTAAACTTACTTTTTCCGGGCAGCTATCGGGCACAGGTAATATCGCAACGCGATTGAGACACAGTCTGCGGGATAACAAGGGCGAAGACCGCAAGCGCTATTTGGGCAGAAAATTGGGCAGGTATTTACCCGTGTTGGATCTGGCAACTTATGAGATTGATCATCTGCTCCAGGACTTCGATCAACCGCTTGAGGTGCGAGTTAGCGGTACGTCCGAAAAATTTGGTGCTCGAAGCGCGAAGAGACTATTTGTGAATCCCAATATCTTGAATCGCGTCAGGCCCGCGAGTGTGCCCAGAGCGAAAAAACGACAATTCTCTATGTACTATTCCTATCCATATACGTACATTGATACTCTATCTATTGATATACCAGAAGGTTATGTTCTGGAAACTGCGCCCGATCCGGTGGAAATTACAACGCCATTCGGCCTTTTCAAAACCACCAGTCATTTTTCAGATGGTGCATTGCATTATACCCGAACATTTAGATTAGATAAAAAACAAATACCGCGTTCAGATTACGAGGCCTATGTGTCTTTTATGAAGGATATTGTGAAAAACGATCAAGCTCCTTATGTTTTTGTGGCTGGGACAAATAGATGAATGTCGTGAGTATTTTAGAGTCAATGTGAAAATACTCGCGTTAAATGGACTGGCGGTTTCTGTCGTGTCATTGCGCTTGCTTTTACCGGGACAAAAAGCTATTTTTTTATGCTATCCGCGAGTTAAAGTCCACTTGGGGATGATTTAGTGGTTATAAATTTCTTCTCTGAATGTTGCAGGGAGGCGATCATTAGTCTTTTAAAGAGGCGAAATACATGATTCACTTACCCATTTTACGCGCGGGGGAACCGTACACGAGTTTGAGCGTTCAGGAGGTGTCGCATATTCAAACTGGCGAGCCGCTCGTTCAGGTCAGTCAGGCAAACCGGGGGCTGGTCGCAAAAGACTTAAATGGGGCGGCGGCGAACAAACGGGTGCTCGACAGGCTGAGTGTATCCGAACTCGTGGGTATAACCCGCAAAGCCGCACGCTTGTTTGCAGAAGCCGATTTGCCCATTGGCGACCATATCCAGACGCCCGATGACTATGTCAAACAGGTGTCTGGCACGACGGGGATGCCCGAAGCTCTTTGCCGCGCGAATATGGAAAAAATTCAACTCGTGTGTACGGAGATCGAAGCTATTTTAGGTGGTCTCACGCGCGGGTTAGACCTCGCTGTGTTCGATGAGGGCTGGCACAATCAGGATGGTCGCTCTCTCAGCTATATTTGCCAGGCCGATGCCCTTGGGGCCATATTGCCGAGTAATTCACCGGGGGTACACGCGCTGTGGGTTCCCTCTATACCGCTCAAAGTGCCCCTTGTTCTCAAACCCGGACGGGAAGAGCCATGGACGCCTTTCCGGATTGCGCAGGCGTTTATCGAAGCGGGGTGTCCGCCAGAAGCGTTTGGGTTTTATCCGACTGATCACGGCGGTGCCACTGAAATTTTGATTCGCTGCGGTCGTTCCATGCTCTTTGGGGGCGGGGCGACGGTCGCGCCCTGGTTGAGCGATCCCCGCGTGGAAATCCACGGGCCTGGACAGAGTAAGGTCATTATTGGCGAAGATGTGATAGACCGCTGGGAAGACTATCTCGACATCTCGGTTGCTTCGATTGCTGCAAATGGCGGTCGCTCCTGTATCAATGCATCGGGTGTGTGGGTTCCCGCGCATGGTCGAGAAATTGCCGAAGCACTCGCAGAGCGATTGGCAAAAATTGTCGGGAGACCTCTGGATGATCCAGATGCGCAGATCGCGGCATTTACCAATCCCACATTCGCCGATCAAATTTCGACGACTATAGACATCCATCTGAAAACTCCGGGGGCTGAAGATCTGACTGAAAAATTGCGCGGTGATCGGCTGGTCGAGATCGATGGCTTGAAGTTCTTAAATCCCACAGTTGTCTGGTGTGATGATTTTGAACATCCTCTCGCAAATACCGAATATTTGTTCCCATACGCGAGCGTGGTCGAAGTTCCACAGTCGGAAATTCTGGACAAGATTGGACCGAGTCTCGTGGTGACAGCAATAACAGAGGACAGTGCATTTATCGACAATTTGCTCAATTCGTCCCATGTAGAAAGATTGAATGTGGGTGCGATTCCCACGCCTCAGATTTCATGGGATCAACCACACGAGGGCAATTTGTTCGAACACCTGTACCGTCAGCGCGCGCTGCAATGGGCGAAACAGGCTTAGGAGATGAAAGCATTTGATTTTTATCCCACTACGCGCGTGGTGTTTGGGGAGGGCACACTTGCGCAATTGGGGAAATTATCAGAAAAATTGGGCGGTAGCCGTATTCTTTTTGTGACCGATCCAGGGATTGTAAGTGCCGGGCTTGCAGACCGTGCGATTGCGGTGCTTCAACGCGCTTCCCTGGATTTTTTTGTGTTTGATGGTGTGGGCGAAAATCCTACGAACGCGCATATAGATGCCGGTGTCGCGTTTGCAAAAACACATGGAGATATTGATCTGATCGTCGGGATGGGCGGGGGCAGTGCGATGGATTGCGCCAAGGGGATCAATTTTATCCTGACAAACGGCGGAGAGATAAAAGATTATCAGGGGATGGGACATGCGACAGAGCCTCTGTTGCCTTCTATTGGGATTCCAACGACTGCGGGTACGGGAAGCGAGGCGCAGTCCTACGCGCTTATTTCCGATGCGAAAACGCATGTCAAGATGGCCTGTGGCGATCTGAAGGCGCGGTTTCAGAGTGTTATTCTCGATCCGTCACTGGTTGAAAGTGTGCCGAGAGATGTCGCAGCAGCAGCGGGTATAGACGCCATCGCACACGCTATTGAGAGTTACGTTTGTACCCGCCGCAATGCTATTTCTATGATGTTCGCACAAAAGGCCTGGCAATTGCTTTCGTCGAGTTTTGAACGCATGCTGAAGGATGCTTCCGATAGCGAGGCGAGAGGTAAAATGCTTTTAGGCGCGCATTTTGCCGGTGCGGCTATTGAGAATGCCATGTTGGGGGCAGCCCATGCGTGTGCCAATCCATTGACCGCGTATTTTGGCATTGTACATGGTGTCGCTGTGGCACTTATGCTGCCCGCTGTCGTCCAATTTAATAGAGAAACCGCAGGCGTGCGCTATCGCGGACTTGGAGATGATGTTGATGAACTCGTCGAGAAGGTCGTTTTTTTGAAAGAATGTGCGAATCTGCCTTCTCGATTGCGCGACCTGGGTGTAGCCCGTGACAGCCTTCCAATGCTGGCAAGAGATGCGACCGAACAATGGACGGGCACTTTTAATCCGAGACCCGTGGATGAAGATGATTTTCTCGCCCTTTACGAATCGGTTTATTGATCCGCAGATGGGCGCAGATGAGCGCAGATGAAAAGGCTTTTATGTACACACATGATGAAATAGGTGACAACGTAACCCTCTGTGTTCATCTGTGTTTATCAGTGATTGCTTTTTTGAGTTTATTTTTAATTCCCGTCCAGGCAGAAGAATGGAGTCGATTTCGCGGGGATGCACAATCTACGGGTGTTGCAAATAGTAGTCTGCCCGCTGAACTGGATGTGTTGTGGACTGCACAGATCGAAATAGGGATTGAATCCACCGCCGCAATTTGGCAAGACGCGGTATATGTGGGCGGGGTGGATGAAAAGCTATACGCTTTTGATTTTGATAGCGGTGTGCTGAAGTGGACGTATTTGGCTACGGGTGAGATCAAATCGTCGCCATTGGTTTTTGAAAAAACCGTGTTTTTCGGCGATGGCAATGGCGTTTTTCACGCTGTTGATGCACAAACCGGTAAGGCATTGTGGACGTTTCAAACGGATGGGGAGATTATCTCGTCGGCAAATGCAACCGGGGGCTGCATTCTGTTTGGGTCCTATGATCAGTTTTTATACTGCCTTGCGCCAGACGATGGGTCTTTGTTGTGGAAGATAGAAACGGATGGTTATGTTCACGGTATGCCGGCTATCACACAAGCGCATACACTGATCGCAGGATGTGATGGTCTTTTGCGCGTTATCGATATTGCCAGTGGAAAAGAACAATCGCAAATTGAACTCGGTGCTTATGTGGGGGCCAGTGCAGCCGTTCATCAGGCGCGTGTTTATGTGGGGACTTATGAGAGCCAGGTTTTGTGCATTGATTTAAATGCAAAAGAGATTGTCTGGAGATACGAACATCCACAACGGCAATTTCCCTATGTTGCATCGCCATCCGTGACCCGCGAGCGGGTTATTGTTGCAGGGCGTGACAAGATGATTCACGCGCTTGATCCCAATACGGGCGATGTTTTGTGGACCTACACATCCCGATCTCGATTTGAAGCGTCTCCCGTTGTGGTGGGGGAGCGCGTTTTTGCCGGGACAATGGATGGGAAAATCGTGGCATTAAATCTCGAGACTGGCGAATCCGATTGGGAGTTTGTAACCGGATCGGGATTTATTGCTTCTCCGAGTGTTGCGCGCGAGCGGCTGATTATTGGCACAACAGATGGTGCGTTATATTGTTTTGGAAAGGCGAAAGAATGAGCGAGCAAATCCAGATTCCAGAGCCAGCGACAACCCGCAAAGTGTGGAAGGATACAGATGTTGGAAGCGTGTTTGTTTCCAATTATCCGCCTTACTCTTTCTGGCGCGATGAAAATACAGCGCGAATTGAAGAGATGTTACACTCATCCGATTCGGGGGATAGAAAAATACCTCTGGGCCTTTACTTGCATATTCCATTTTGCCGAAAACGGTGCAAGTTCTGTTATTTTCGGGTTTATACGGATCGCAATAGCGCGGAAATTCAGACGTATTTGGATGCCCTGGCAAAAGAAGTGGAAACTTATAGTAAGTTGCCGCGTATTGCAGGTCGAAAATTGCACTTTGTTTATTTTGGCGGAGGTACACCGTCTTATATTAGCGTCAAACACTTGAAGGTATTGGTTGACCGGGTCAAGGCTGTGATGCCGTGGGATGATGCGGAAGAGGTGGCATTTGAGTGCGAGCCGGGTACGCTGTCAAAATCCAAAGTCGAGGCTATTCGAGAGATTGGTGTCACGCGTTTGAGCCTGGGATTGGAGAACTTAAACGACGATATTTTGCGGGAGAATGGCCGCGCACACGTCAGCAAAGAAATTTACAGGGTTATGCCCTGGGTCAAAGCCCAGGAATTTGCACAGGTCAATGTAGATTTAATCGCCGGTATGGTCGGGGAGACGTGGGAGACATGGCGAGATACAGTGCAGGGCACCATTGATCTCGACGCGGATAGCGTCACTATTTATCAGATGGAATTGCCGTTTAATACGACGTATTCAAAATCGATACGCGATGGAGGAGGTTTGCAGGTCGCAGATTGGCCTACCAAGCGCGCCTGGCACAATTACGCGATTGAAGAGTTTGCCAGAGCGGGCTATGAAACATCGAGTGCTTATACGCTGGTGAAAAAAGGTCGTCTGAACAAATTCATCTACCGAGATGCCCTGTGGCGCAGTGCAGATCTCATCGGTACAGGGGTGGCTTCTTTTTCACATGTGGGAGGTATGCATTTTCAAAACCAGACGCACTGGGATCCCTATATCGAAACCATTGACAAAGGACAACTTCCGATCAATCGATCTTTTGTGCCGACAAAAGACGAGCGGCTGATCAGAGAGATGATTTTGCAACTCAAGCTCGGGCGGATTGAAACAGCGTATTTTCAGGATAAATTTGGTGTCAATATTTTGCAGCAATTTGGTGATGCCTATCAGAAGCTCAGGGAATACGAGATGCTGGATTTCGATTCGCAGAGTATCACTCTGAGCCGGGAGGGACTTTTGCGCGTCGATCAGTTGCTTCCCGAATTTTATCACGAAAAATATCGCAATTCGCGCTATACATAAGCGATCACTACCACTAACTACGGAGGATTTATGACATACAGGTATTATTTGTTAATCGCTGTTGTGCTTTGCTTTGCTCCCGCACAGGCGGATTGGCCCCAATGGTTGGGACCCAACCGAACGGGTATTTCTTCTGAAACGGGGTTGTTGACGACCTGGGCAAAAGATGGACCAGCAGTTGTGTGGGAAAAAGAACTCGGTGAGGGTTTTTCCGGTATCTCTGTCGCGGATGGGCGGGTTTATACGATGTTCTCTGCTGGTGAAGATGAATTTGCCGTTTGCCTGAATGAAAAAACGGGTGAGGAAATATGGCGTTTCAGGACCGGTGCCAAATACTATGAGCGGCAAGGTGGAAATGGTCCCCGTTCTCAGCCCACTGTGGATGGCGATCGGGTTTTTGTGCTCAGTGCCGAAGGCTGGTTGTACGCGCTCAATGCAAAAGATGGGAAAAAACTTTGGCTGGTTGATCTCTACGATGGATTGGGCAGTCGCGTGCCAAAATTTGGTTTTTCGACGTCGCCGTTGGTGGAAGGCGATTTGTTGCTTTTAGAGGTGGGTACGCGGCACGGGACGTTTATCGCTTTGGATAAGACCAATGGCGCTGTCAAGTGGGCGTCTCAACGAGATATCGTGTCTTATTCATCGCCCATTGCCGTAGATATTGCGGGTATCCGTCAGGTGGTTTTTGTTTCGGGCGAAGCTGCGGTTGGGCTTTCTCCCACGGATGGCTCAATCTTCTGGCGATTTCCCTGGTACACATCTTATGATTTGAATGTTGCCACGCCAATTTTAGTGCCTCCAGATCGCATATTTATTTCTTCGGGGTATGACCACGGGGCAGCTCTGTTGCAAATATCCCAGGAGGGAGATGGTCTGAGCGTTAAAAAGGTGTGGGAAAGCCGCGGTATGAAAAACCATTTTGGAACATCGCTCCTGATTGGCGACTATATCTACGGTTTTGACAATGCAATTTTGAAATGTATTGAAGCAGAGACTGGCAAAGAACAGTGGAAACGCCGTGGGTATGGCAAAGGGACGCTTATTTATGCCGATGGACAGTTGATTATTTTGAGCGATAAAGGCAAACTCGCTTTGGCAGATGCGTCGCCCACAGCGTTTCGGGAAAAGGTCAGCGCGCAAGTGCTGTCGGGCAAATGCTGGACGCCACCAACACTCGCTAATGGGAAAATTTTTGTGCGCGATATGCACAGGATTGTATGCATGGATGTATCAAGCACGCAGGCGAAACCTGCGGGCACGGAGAGCGAATAATAGTCGGAAGAGGCCGGGGGACTGATATCTGACAATTGGAGAAGTCGCTATGCGTTATTTTCGACAGTTTTTGATTTTTGTCTGTGTTTTAAGCATGATTGGCAGTCCCATTTTTGCTGAGAATGCAGAGGAGGAGGAGAAGAAGGAGGAGGAAGAACTGCCCGTTTATGCGGGGGAAGAGATCGTGGTGACGGAGAGCAAGGAAAAAGTGCCTACCGTGAGTACGATCGCGACGAAGGTTCCCATTCCAATCCGCTTGACACCGGCGAGTATCGGTGTCGTTAATCACGGGTTATTTCAACATCAAAGCGGTGTGGTTTTGGGAGATGCACTTCGGAATGTGAGCGGGGTCAATATTCAGACCGTATTTGGCGTTACGGATTTCTTCGTCATTCGCGGGTTTGATTCGCTTTCCAGCGGGCTGGTGCTCACCGATGGCGCATCGGAGCCGGAAGCCACGTTTTACAATCTTTACAATCTGGAGCGCGTGGAGGTACTCAAGGGTCCGGGGGCATTTTTATACGGGGGCAATCCGCTTTCTGGATCGGTGAATCTGAATCGCAAACAACCGATTTTTACAAATGCATTCCAGGTCGGGGGTTCTTACGGTCCGTACAGGACGGGGCGCGGAACCGTGGATGCAAATTGGGCGGATGTCGATCAGGGTATTGCCTTGCGCATCAATGCCCTGCGACAGGTGTCTGATAGCTATCGAGACGATAAAGACAGCGGTTTGTGGGCCGTGAATCCCGCAGTGACATGGAGACCCAGCGACAAAACCACAGTGACCGCCAATTTTGAATATGTGACAAGCAGGTACAAATCGGATTCGGGCCTGCCCATTATTAATGGGGCGGTCGCAGATGTGCCGCGCACACAATCGTATCAATCGCCTTTTGATGCGTCAGATCAAGATATTTATCGGGCGCGCGTCGATCTGCAGTCTCGCTTATCGCGACAGGTCACGCTTCGCAATAAGTTCTATTATACCGATTTTTCATGGGTGTCTCAGGGCTCATTATTCAGCGGCATTTTTCCCAATGCCCAGGGGAGTCTGGACATCCTGCGCTCGCTTGTTCTTCTGGATGATCGCCAGAAAGTGTTGGGCAATCAGTTTGAACTGCTTTCTACATTCCGCACGGGCCACGTAGAACATACCCTGCTTACTGGACTGGAATTGATGGAGTGGAGAGATAAGTTTACTTTAGATGTGGCTGCTTTGCCCAATATCGATGTGTTCAACCCCGTGGAAACCGCGAGCACGAGCCAACCTCATTTTATTATTCCGGGACAATCGCAGGGGGCGGATTCAAAAAGCCGCGTTGTCGCGCCTTATGTCGTGAATCGCATTGTTTTTTGTCCATGCTATCAGGCATTTGTAGGTGTGCGATACGACCGCATTGATTACGATGATCCCCTGACTTCCACGTCTCGCAATTACAATAAACTGAGTCCTATGGCTGGCATGGTGGTTTCATTTACAAAGGAACTCTCGTTATACGCCAATGTCGGCAGAGCCTTTGCGCCACCCTCCAGTCAGGTAGCAGGTCCGCGAGAAACTGAAGAGAGTTTTCAGATGGAAGTGGGCGCAAAAAAATACCTGTTGGACGACCGCCTGCACGCGAGCCTCGCTGTTTATCATTTGACAAAAAACAATATTGGCATTCCCGATGCGACGGGTGTTACAAAACAAGATGGGGACCAGAGGTCTCGCGGTGTTGAGCTGGAGGTGATGATGCGCCCCGTGAGAAATTGGCACACATTTTTGTCCTACTCATTTTCCAATGCCACACTCACGCGCTTTGCCGAGTTTGTCCCCGTGTTTACGCAAACGGGTATTACATACCAGCTTATGGATCGTTCGGGAAATAGGGCAGCTTTTTCGCCGCGCCATATTTTTAATGTGTGGACGGCGAGGGGATTTGACAACGGATTGGAATTTGGGATTGGCGCGCGCTATGTTGCCAGCCAGTTTATTGCCGAAGATAATCAATTTCAAATCAGGGATGTGCTGACGCTGGATGCCTCGGTATCTTATGCTTACAGACTGATAAAATTTCGCATCAACGCCAAAAATTTGACCAATCGGGAATACGAAACGCGCGGCTTTGGCTCCGCTTCAATTATTCCGGCTAATCCATTTGGTATGTATTGCGCTTTTGAAGTCAATATTTGAACTATGCCCGACTTGACCACAGATCGAAATGCGCTCTGGCAGCGGCAGTTGAAGCGGTTGCGAGGTATGCTGTCTTCAGTGCTGAATGGCAATGCTTTTTATCGCAATAAGTTGAATCGAGCGGGTATTTATCGACCCGAGGATATTCAGACGCGCGATGATTACAGGCTGTTGCCCTTCACGACTAAAGAGGAATTATCGGCTGATCAGATGGCGTATCCTCCTTATGGCAGCAATCTGACGTTTCCGTCAGATCACTATATCCGCGTCCATCAAACATCGGGGACCACGGGAGAGCCTTTGAACTGGTTGGATACGGGAGAGAGTTGGGATTGGTTTGCGCGCTGCTGGACTTATGTGTATCGCGGGGCGGGCGTGACGGCAAATGACAGATTGTTTTTTGCCTTTTCCTTTGGCCCTTTTATCGGATTCTGGACCGGGCATGAGAGCGCGCGTTTAATGGGTGCGATGTCCATCTCTGGGGGATCCATGTCGTCGATTCAGCGTTTGCAGGCGATTCAGGATCATCGGATTACTGTTCTGATCTGTACGCCGACATATGCCCTGCATCTGGCAGAGGTGGCAGAGGCCGAAGGTATAGATATTGCAAGTGGTAGTGTTCAGACCACGATTCACGCGGGCGAACCCGGTGCGGGATTGCCTGCGACCAGACGACGCATTGAACAGGCATGGGGCGCGCGTTGTTATGACCACGCCGGGGCGACTGAGGTGGGGGCGTGGGGATTTGAATGTGCGTTTCGAGATGGCATGCATATAAACGAATCTGAATTTATTTGCGAAGTGATCGATCCCGATACGGGCGAACAAGCGAGAGAGGGGGAGTTGGTGCTCACCAATTTGGGACGTGCTGGCATGCCCGTTATTCGCTATCGCACGGGAGATCGCGTAAAGCTGCATGCGGGAATATGTGATTGCGGTTCGAGTTTCTCGCGTCTTGAAGGGGGCGTGATTGGACGTATCGACGATGCGTTGATTATCCGCGGCGTCAATTTTTATCCCAGCGCGATTGAAAATATCGTGCGGGGATTTCCCGAAGTGACCGAGTTTGCAGTGGATATTTATCGACAACGCGAAATGGATGATATGAAAATTCGCATCGAATTAAATGGTGGAGAACCAGGGACAATTTCTGATGCGATTGGTAGAGAGGTGCGACATATTCTGGGCATACGCGCCAGCGTTCAAACCGTGCCGCATAATACTCTGCCGAGATTTGAACTGAAAGCGAGACGGTTTACGGATCATCGTTAAAAAGCAACCATAATGAGAAAAATGAGAAATTATCGCGATTATCTGATCGAAAAACTTGCCGACCACGAGGAGGCGATTGCTTATCTCCAAACATCCTTGGAAGAATACGAGAAGGACGGTAATACTCCAGCCCTTCTGTTAGCCCTTCAAAGCATTGCCAAAGCGCAGGGGGGACGAGTTGAGCAGTTGCTGAAAGATATTGAGGCGGAGATCCAGTGGGATGAAACGCTGGTAAAATCTCCCGATGTGCTGGCTGCACTCGCAGAGAAGGCCAGAGAAGAATATAGAGCAGGGCGTACAAAAGAACTAAAAAATTTTTAGGACCTATTTCATGATCAATCACTACGATGTCATTGTCATTGGTGGGGGACCTGCGGGGAGTACGACAGCTGCGCTGGTCGCTGAATATGGGCACCGTGTTTTGCTGCTGGAGCGGGAGGAATTTCCCAGATTTCAGATTGGCGAGTCCCTGATGCCGGGGACGTACTGGTCGTTTAAACGACTTGGGTTGCTGGATAAGCTAAAAAAAAGTGAGTTTGTAAAAAAATATAGCGTTCAATTTTTTAGCGGATCGGGAAAAGGCTCTGCGCCATTTTATTTTCACTTACACGATCCCCACGAAAGTTCGATTACGTATCAGGTGTTGCGCAGCGAATTTGATCTTATGATGATGGATAATGCCCGCGAGAAAGGCGCCGAGGTCAAACAAGGGGCGAGTGTGCATCAGGTGCATTTTTCCGGGGATAGGGCAACGGGTGTTCAGGTGAGATATCGCGATGGACAGATCAGTGATGTGTCTGCCAGTGTTATCGTAGATGCGACGGGACGAAGCGCGCTTATTTCACGAAGGCTAAAGACCAAGACGATTGAGCCAGAACTCAAAAAGGCATCTATTTTCACGCACTACAAAGGCGCGTTCCGCGATGAGGGTATTGACGAAGGTGCAACGCTGATTTTACATACGCGTGACAAGGATTCATGGTTCTGGTACATCCCGCTGGCAGATGATGTGGTCAGCGTGGGTGTTGTTGGGGGATTGGATTATTTGTTGCAAAACCGCAAGAGAACCCCTCAGGAAATTTTCGAAGAAGAGCTGGATAAGTGCATCCGCATGCAAGAACGGCTCGCAGGGGCGGAGCAGTTATTTCCGATGAAAGTCACGCAGGATTTTTCATACCGATCCAATACTGTCGCGGGTGAGGGATGGGTGCTGGTAGGCGATGCGTTTGGTTTTATCGATCCCGTGTATTCTTCGGGTGTGTTCCTCGCGCTCAAATCGGGCGAGATGGCTGCCGATGCGATCCACGAAGCCATTGAAAAGCGCGATTTCTCTGCCGGGCAACTCGGCAAATGGGGACCAGAATTTCTTCCGGGCATGGAGGCGATTCGCAAATTGGTCTATGCTTTTTATACCAAAGATTTCAGTTTTGCCAGATTTTTGAAATCGCACCCGGAATGTATAGATGGCATTATCAATATCTTAAAAGGCAATGTCTATCGCGAGGATGTCACCCCTATTTTTGAACCTATGGGGCACATGTGTGATCTGCCCGAGACTGTAGATCACTACGCTGAGGTATCTGCTTAAACGGGATTGCTGTATATGCGAATTGCTTATATTGCCGCGGGTGCGGCGGGCATGTATTGTGGCAGTTGTATTCACGACAATGCGCTGGCCTCTGCGCTTCAGCGCAAGGGAATAGATTTCGCGCTTATTCCGACGTACACGCCCCTGCGGACCGATGAACAGGGCGCGAGTATTGATCGGGTATTTTACGGCGGCATAAATGTTTATCTCCAGCAGAAAATGGGGATTTTTCGGCACACGCCCTCTTTTGTCGATAGATTGTTGAATAGCCGAACACTGCTCAATGGTCTCGCCCGTTTTAGTGGATCAACTCGCGCGGAAGATCTCGGCGCGCTCACTGTATCGGTTTTAGAAGGGGAAGATGGTGCGCAAAAAAAAGAACTCGCAAAGCTGGTGCGCTGGTTGAAAGAGGATTTTCAGCCAGACCTCGTGCAGTTGACCAATTCGATGTTTTTGGGTATGGCGAGAGAAATGAAACGGGAACTCGGTATTCCCGTTTTGTGTTCTCTGCAAGGTGAGGATATCTTTCTCGAAGGGTTGATAGAACCGTACAAATCGGAGGCGCGGCAGTGCTTACGAGATCGGGCAAGGGATGTCGATGGATTTGTAGCGACTTGTGACTATTACGCCGATTTTATGGCTGGTTATCTCGATGTGCCGCGCAATCGCATTCACGTTGTGCCGTTGGGTATCAAATTAGACGGACATGGAGAAAGCGATATAAAGCCAGATCCGTTGCCTTTTACTATTGGTTATCTCGCTCGCATATGTCCCGAGAAGGGATTGCATGTGCTGGTAGATGCGTTTCATCAACTGGCAGAGCAAGTCGGTGTGGAAAATGTAAAACTCAGCGTTGCCGGTTATCTGGGGCAAAGAGACGAGTCGTATTTTCAGCACGTATGCGAACAAATCGCATCCCGGGGACTTTCCGGTGTTTTTGATTATCGCGGGGAAGTCAATCGAGAAGAAAAAATTGCATTCCTGAATAGCATTCATATCTTATCCGTGCCTACGCCTTATAAAGAACCCAAGGGGCTATCGCTGCTCGAAGCTATGGCCAATGGCGTCCCCGTTGTTCAACCCCGGCACGGTATTTTCCCAGAATGGATTGAAAAAACGGGTGGGGGAATTCTGGTAGAGCCAGATTCTTCAGAGGCACTGGCGGCAGGGTTCCTGCGGATGATGAATGACGCAGAAGGGCGGGAGGCGATGGGGCAGGAAGGCAAAGAAGCAGTACATCAAAATTTTAGTGACGGCGATATGGCGGAGGCCACACTGGCGGTATATCGACGGTATGTGACGGATTAAAAACTTAACACAGGAGGGCAAATGCCGACTTCATCTTCTGGACTTACGTGGTTGATTTTTGCGTTGATGACCGTGGGCGCGTGGGGTTTGTACGGGATTTTTCTGCATACTGGACAGATCGCTATGGGCGATCCCGAAAATGGACGCTATAAGGCGTTTCTCTTTGTGGGCATTGCCTATCTTTTGACGGCTGTTATTGGATCCCTCATCGTGCTGGCGATTAACGGGTCGGACTGGACATTTCCGACAAAGGGCCTGACATGGTCGCTGTTGGCTGGTATTGTGGGAGCCATCGGGGCATTTGGCGTACTTCTCGCCTTTGGGGCGAAGGGGACACCGCCCGTGGTTATGTCTATTGTTTTTGCCGGCGCACCTATTGTCAATGCCGTCGTATCCCTCATCTTGCATCCGCCAGCAGGTGGATGGGGTGGTTTGAACTGGCAATTTGTGCTGGGTATTATACTGGCTGCGATGGGAGGTTGTCTGGTGACATTATTTAAACCTTCGTCTTGATTGAGCACTATGCACAGCGAATTTCACACCACACACAGAGTGGCGTTTTCCGATACGGACATGGCCGGGATTGTACACTTTTCCCGGTTTTTTGTGTTTATGGAAGCTGCCGAGCATGCTTTTTTGCGCGCGTTGGGTACGAGTGTTTCAACGGAATGGGATGGGAATAAAATTGGATGGCCGCGATTGGAAGCGACGTGTACATATCTCAGTCCAGCCGTATTTGAAGATGTGCTGGATATTCATCTGAGGGTGATACGCAAAGGCACAAAATCGCTGACCTATCGGTTTGATTTTTTTCGCGGGGAGACGGCTGTTGCTCGCGGAGAATTAAGTACGGTATGTTGTATATGTAACCCCGGCGAAAAAATCAGATCCATACCGATTCCAGATTTTATCGCGGATCAAATACAGGTCTCGGAATAGTATATCTAAGGGGTCCGGAATGGCACTAAAAGTTGAAAATCTTTCCAAACACTTCGGCGATGTAAATGTACTGCAGGATGTGTCTTTTGAAATGACGGCGGGACAATCGCTGAGTGTTATGGGGCCTTCGGGGTCGGGGAAGAGTACCTTGTTGCATGTGCTGGGTACGCTGGACCGGCCATCTGAGGGGAGTCTCGAAATTGAAGGCCAGGATCCCTTCACATTGTCGGAAATCGAACTCGCGCGGTTTAGAAATCAGGGGATTGGATTTGTGTTTCAAGAGCACCATCTTTTGCCTCAATACTCGGTTTTGGAAAATGTTTTGATTCCGACGCTGGTATTTCGAAATGGCGATGCGCGAGACCGCGCCCGAGAAATTATCGATCGCGTGGGCTTATCGCATCGCATTGATCACCGGCCCGCTGAATTATCCGGCGGCGAGCGACAGCGCACAGCGGTTGCGCGTGCGCTCATCAATTCTCCGGCATTGCTCTTGTGTGACGAACCAACGGGTAGTCTGGATGGGGCGCGGGCAGAAGAGATAGCCGATCTGTTATTTGAATTGCACGAGCGGGAAAATAATATCCTGATCTGCGCGACGCACAGCTCGGCACTGGCCCATCGCTTTGAGCGGCGGTTTGATCTACAGGAGGGGATGTGCGTCGAAGTCTGATCTTTTTCTGGCGAATTAATCTGGCTGTTGTGCTCGGCGTGGCAGTGGCGACGGCTGTTCTGACGGGTGCTTTGATTGTGGGCGATTCCGTGCGCGGTAGCTTGAGAGATTTGTCGCTGAGTCGCCTGGGCAAAATTGACCACGCTCTGGTCTCCGAGCGATTTCTTCGCGCAAGTCTGGCGCGCGATCTCGAGCGTGAACTCAATACTCAAGATGTTGTATCGGCTATTAGTCTGAGTGGAACGGCTGTTCACGCGAGATCGAATACGTTGGCTTCTCGCGTTCAAATTCAGGGTATTGACAATCGCTTTGCAAATCTGTTTGATCAGATATTGCCCGAGTTGACGGTCGAAGGCATATTTCCATCCGTTGTTGTCAACGAATCCCTCCGAAAAGAACTCAATGCACAGATTGGCGATGCCATTCTGCTGTCTTTTGAACAATCAGATGATATTCACCGCGAATCGCTATTTGGACATGCTGATGATGCGGTTCAAACAATTCGACTGACGCTCGCAGGCGTGCTTCCCGATAGGGGACTGGGGCGCTTTGGCCTTTTCGCCCGCCAGACTGTTCCGCTCAATGCGTACCTGTCATTGCCGGTTTTACAAAAAGCATTGGGTCAAAGAGGCCGCGTGAATACATTGCTGGTGTCGGGTGACCCAGATGCAGACGTTCAGGAAGCATTTTCCCGCGTTGTAACATCCGATGATCTCGGCATTGTCATCCGCCGAGAGGCCGATTATTTCGCTATTGAGAGCACGCAGTTTATTCTCAAATCCCATATTGCGGAGACTATTCAACAAGTATCTGCCGAATTAAACGCGCCCCATATGTCCATTCTCACCTATCTGGCGAATACCACACAGGTGGGGGAGAGAGAACTGCCCTATTCCACAATTTCTGCGTTAGATGTCGGGAATCTGGGATCTTTTCAGCTTGTAGATGGATCACTACACCTCGGGGAAGGTGATATTTTGCTGAATACCTGGGCGGCTGAGGATTTGAACGCACGGGTTGGGGATGAAGTCAAAGTTGCCTATTACGAAGTTGCGCCAGGAGAAGAACTCCTGAACCGTTGGGCAATATTCCAACTCAAGGGTATTGTTGCAATGGCGGGATTGGGGGCGGATGAAAAGTTGTCTCCCGATTATCCGGGCCTGGGCGATGCAAATAATATGGCCGATTGGGAAGCGCCTTTTCCCATAGACCTGAGTCGTGTTCGTCCAAAAGATGAAGATTATTGGGATACCTATCGCGACGCACCCAAAGCCTTTGTGTCCGCCGCGACTGGGCAGCGGTTGTGGAAAAGTCGATTTGGCGTATTAACCGCCATACGCATTGGGGCTGTTGCGGGAGAAGATATCGAAACAACAGCGAAGCGATTTGAGGATCGCTTGCTGAAAAAAATCGCGCCCGAATCGGCTGGCCTGACATTTCAGCCCGTCAAACAGCAGGGCCTGGCTGCTTCTGCGGGAGCAACGGACTTTAGCGGGCTGTTTATTGCATTCAGCCAATTTCTGATTATCTCCGCAGCTCTTCTGGTCGGTTTGCTATTTCGCCTGAGTGTGGAGCAACGGGGCAGAGAAGTCGGGATGCGGATGGTGGCGGGATATACGGCAAAAAAAATCCGCCGACTCTTTAGCTCCGAGGGCCTTGTACTGGCCTGTGTGGGCGGTATTTTGGGGCTGATAGGCGGTGTTTTCTACGCCTATCTGATTATGGCGGGATTGCGTACTTATTGGGTGGGCGCAGTTGGCACATCTGATCTCGCACTTCATATCCATGCATCGAGTCTGTTGTTGGGCTATGCTATTTCACTAATTGTGATCCTGTTGGCCATATGGCTCACGCTCCGCCGTTTGGGCAATATTTCTGTTCGCGCATTATTATCGGGGATCACGGAAGTGGCGCGAGCAAAGCCGCGTACAAAATGGTATGCTCTGAACAGTCTCATCCTCGCAGCGCTCAGTTTGGGAGGCGCTATGGCGATGGATCCATCTGCGGGTACGGGTTTGTTTTTTGTCAGTGGCGCGCTGTGGATGGTTTCGGGATTGTGCTTTTTTTCGCTCTGGTTCAGGCGTGGGCATCGCACCATAAGAGAGGGTATTATTGGGATGGGGGTGCAAAATAGCAAGCGACAGCCCACGCGAAGTTTGTTGTGTGCCTCACTCATCGGTTGTGCGTGTTTTGTCATTGTTGCAGTAGGCGCGAACAGGCGGACTGATTTGACTCAAAATATTGCTCAGGACAAAGGTTCTGGCACAGGGGGCTTTGCCCTTATCGCCGAAGTTGATGTGCCGATTTATTGGGATTTCAATTCAAAAGAAGGACAATTTGAACTCGGATTCTCGCAAGCAGATGGAGACCTGCTGAATAAGGCGCGGTTTATTCCGATGCGCGTTTTACCCGGTGAAGATGCGAGTTGTCTCAATCTTTACAAGCCCGAAAGTCCGCGCGTTTTGGGCGTTCCCGAATCTCTGCGTCAGCGAGGTGGCTTTGCGTTTCAGCAAACGAGTGTCGAGGTGGAAAATCCCTGGGATCTATTATCCGAGGATCTGGGTGCAGATGTGATTCCTGCAATTGGAGATTACAATTCGGCTATGTGGATCTTGCACAAGCAATTGGGCGATGATATTGTGTTGCGAAATGAGATGGGGGGGACCGTCAAGCTGAGACTGGTGGGCTTGCTAAAGACGAGTATTTTTCAAAGTGAATTGCTGATTTCAGAAGACAATTTTTTGCAACACTTTCCCGGCCAGAGTGGATATGGTGCTTTTCTCGTTGAAACGCAACAGCCCGTTCAGCTTACTGCGCTTTTGGAAAGTCGATTAAAAGACATCGGGTTAGACGCCGTATCCACAGCGCAAAAACTCGCTCATTTTCAGGAGGTCGAAAATACCTATCTCTCCACCTTTCAAACACTGGGGGGATTGGGTCTGCTGTTGGGGACGCTTGGATTGGGAATTGTTCTATTGAGAAATGTGATTGAAAGACGCGGTGAATTAGCCGTTCTTCGAGCCTTTGGCTTTCGACGCGCTGTGCTGTCGCGGATGTTGCTCGCGGAGAATGGGTTTTTAATGCTCGTGGGTCTGGCTATTGGTAGCGTCTCTGCGCTTATTGCAGTAGCGCCCCATGTTATGAGCTATGGTGCGTTAATTCCCTGGAGATCGCTGGCTCTCACGCTTGTCATCATATACGGCACGGGCCTCATCGCAAGCGCGATAGCTGTTTTCTTTGCCCTGCGAGCACCCCTATTGCCCGCGTTGAAACAGGAGATGTGAGCGAATCAACGAATCAACGAATTAACGAATGGAGTTCGCACTGACTTTGGGTGGTAGGGTGGGGTTCGTCTATTCGTCTATTCGTCTATTCGCCAGTGAAAGTTCATAACACGCGGCTTCTCGATCATTTCGCACGAGGAGATAGGGCGCGGCAAGTGTGGGGGCATTCCAGGTATGGCTGCCCAGGGCGGGGAAGCGCGCGCGTTCGTTGTGTTCAATCGGCGAGGCATCGACGAGGACGACATCGCCCGATTCGGTCTGGATGAGCAAGAGGTCATCTACGAGAATAAGTTGTCCGTGCCCATAGCGACCTCGCTTCCATTTGCGCTGCCCATCCGCCAGATCCAAACACACGAGGATGCCGTCGTCCAGTCCGTAAATATATCCGTCTTTATAGACCATATTGGCAAATTTGGCTTTGAGACGAGGGCTTTTCCATATCCGTTCGGCAGTAAATTTATCCCGACTGTTTTTCGCAATTTGAATCAATTCACTGCCAATGCCATAACCTGTTGATACAAAGATGCTGTCTCCGGGCAGTAGAATGGGTTGGGCAACGTGTTGCGTCATCCCACCAGTCCAGGGATATTCCCACAGCAACTTGCCGGAAGTTGGATCGTGACCCGCAACTTGCCCTCTGTTAAAAATGAGTATTTGATCCATTCCCGCTATAGAGGCCAAACTGGGTGAGCTATGACCTGCTCTTACGCGGCCACTTCCCCAGATAATAGCACCGGTTTCTTTGTCATAAGCCATCAGCGATTGCTCGTTTGGCCCGCCCGGGCTCACGATTACCTTGTCGTCTAAAACGAGAGGCGAACCGCTCATGCCCCATTCTTTAACGCGCGCATTGGTTTCTTTTACAGTATCGCGCGACCAGATTTCTCGACCGGTTTCTAAATCGAGACAGGTCAGGATGCCTGTTGCACCAAAAGAATAAACGCGGTTGCCCGATATGGTTGGCGTGGCTCGCGGACCAATTCCGGCAATCGCGGTTTCATATCGCGCAGGTGCGCTGTGACGCCATTTCTCTTTTCCGGTCAAGAGGTCGTAACAGGCCACGGTTTCGTTTTCGCCTTTTTGCTCTTGAGTCACGGCAGAGCGTCCAACAACGGCAAAGGCGGAATAGGCTTCACCAACGGGTACGCGCCAGAGTAATTTGGGGGGATTTTGATCCCAATCGGATTCCAGTTTTATTTCATTGAGGATGGCGTTGCGATGTGGTCCCAAAAATTGAGGATAGTCTGTATCGGGACCGTCTGAAGATTGCCTCGCCACGGATATCGCTGTAACAGAAGACCAGCGCCACTCTATCTTGGGAGCCAAATCGCCCGTGAAACCGCGAATTTGAAATAATGAAACTGTCAGAATGATCAGGAGTATAAGAATACTTAGACCCCGCAGGCGAATTTTTCGACTCGTTCGAGAAAAAGCAAAGAACCAGAGACAGAGCAAAATAGATCCGACTGAGCAGACGAGTATGGTCGGCATAACCTGCATCTGACGGCTTGGCCTTTCGGGAATCCATATTACCGATAATACAATGAGCATCAATGCGGCGATAGCAATAGCGGGCCACCAGCGAATGGATTTGGGATAAAGAGGAGCAGGCATAAAATTCCTTTTTTTAGTTGTTAGATGTTAGTTCGCCGAATCTCTATCTCCAACGTAAAAAAAAAAGAAGGGTTTGACAACCATTCATTAAATAGATATTTTGGACCTCTGAATTGCAAAATATCACATCACAGAAAGGAGTTTGCGATGAAGAAATGGCTTTTGATTTTGATGGGGTTCTGTCTGATTCCGATTCTGGTTCAGGCAAAACACCATGCGGCGAAGGAAACGCAAAATTGGCCCCATCTGCGGGGACCGAATGTAAATGGACTCGTGGATACGGGCAATCCCCCTGTGGAATGGAGCGAAGATACCAATATCCGCTGGAAAGTAAAAATTCCGGGTACGGGGCACGCCACGCCTATTATATGGGGCGATAAAATTTTTGTTCAGACTGCGGTTAAGACCGACAAAACCGTAGATGTTGCCCAGACAGCCAGAAAGCCGTTACCCACTCATATCTATCAGTTTAAGCTGCTTGCACTGGATCGCAAAAGCGGCGATGTGGTGTGGGAAAAGACCGTGAATGAGGCACTGCCCCACGAAGGCACTCATAAAACGGCTAATTATGCTGCTACATCGGGTGTTACGGACGGCGAACATCTGTACGCATTTTTTGGCTCCTGGGGGCTTTATTGTTTTGACTTCGACGGCAATTTGAAATGGGATAAGGACCTGGGCGATATGAGAGTTGCGGGTTCTTTTGGAGAAGGTTCATCGCCGACGATTCACGGCAATACGCTGATTATCAACTGGGATCACCAAGGCAATTCGTTTATTGTCGCGCTGGATAAGCGCACGGGTGAGGAAATCTGGCGCACGGCGCGACGAGAACGAACGACGTGGACCACACCGATCGTTGTCGAACACAAGGGCACGCAACAGATTATTGTGGGCGCGAGCGGAAAGACCCGAAGTTACGATCTAAAAACTGGCGATGTCTTGTGGGAGTGCGCGGGACTGGGGTCAAATGTCATTCCCACCGCTGTCTATGCCGATGGCATCGTCTATGTTACAAGTGGTCATAGAGACCCGGCCATGCAGGCGATTTCACTCGACAAAGCCAAGGGCGATATTACGGGTACAGATGCCGTTCTGTGGACTGTTACCGATAATACCCCTTATGTTTCCTCGCCTCTTCTTTCTGGAAACAATATCTACAGCATAAAAAGCACCAGGAGTGTTTTAGCCTGTTACAATGCCAAAACAGGTGAAACAGTTTTCGGTCCCGCGCGGCTCCAGGGTATCAATCGCATATACGCCCCACTCGTTGGCACAAGTGACCGCGTGTATATCGCCGGGCTGGCTGGCACGACTTATGTGATCAAGAATGGCAGCGAATTTGAAGTGCTCGCAACAAATAAACTCGACGAAGGCACAGGTGCATCCCCCATTATCGCGGGCGACGAGTTGTATTTGCGCGGCACTGAACATCTCTATTGTATTGCGGCAAATTAAAAGAGGATAGCTATGCGGTACAAAGCATTACTCATCTTCGCGGTAGCCTTGTTCATCGGGTGTGGCGCGCCTCAGGATCAAGGGGATAAATTTCTCAGCGTGGGCACGGCGCCGCCCGGCGGTGCGTTTTTTGTGGTGGGTGGCGCGATTGCCCAGGTTGTCAACGATCACATGCCCTGGGAGGTTTCTGCCGAGGCGACCAAAGGCACGCAGGAGAATATTCGCCGCCTTTCGAGCGGGGAACTGGATTTCGCGCTGGCCAATGCTGCGATCTCCTATTTTGCCGTGCGCGGAGAAGGCGCGTGGGGAGAAAAACAGAATATCAATGCGGTTATGACATTGGCGCCGAATGTCGCGCTTTTTATTGCGCCACAAAGCGCGGGTGTCAATGGTTTGGGCGATCTCAAGGGCAAGCGCGTTGTGGTTGGACCAGCGGGTGCGGGTTTTGAGTATTTCTTAGGACCCATCCTGAACGCGCACGGGGTCACTTATGACGATTTTACACCGCTTCACAATACACAGGCGGGAACGGTTGACATGCTCGCCGACGGTTCGGCTGCTGCGGCTTTTTTAGGGGGCGCAGTGCCCACGGCTTCGATTACCCAGGCCAGTGCGTCTCAAGATATTTATTTTATTCCCTATGATGAATCGGCCAAACAAAGCCTTTTTGAGACCTATCCTTTCTTTTTTGCCGCGACGATTCCCGCCAATACGTACCGGGGGCAAGCAGAGGATTTCGCCGGGATGAACGTCGGTTCTATGCATCTCATTACGCGGGCGAGTTTGAGCGAGGATACGGTTTACAATTTTACCAAAACGCTCTATGAACGCCGTGCGGAAGTTGTAAAAAAACACCCGGCGGGCAGGGCGATAAATCCCAAAAATATCGTTCGAGATACGGGTACGCCTTTTCATCCGGGTGCGATAAAATATTTCAAAGAAATTGGTATCTGGAGCGAATAGACGCATGACGCGCCTCTATTCCCACCTGTTTCGCATTATCTCCGCACTACTCGGTCTTTTTATTCTGGTCGAGGTCAATTATCCGCAACTCGCACCACAAGCCCAGCTATCGGTTTTTGCCTTGCTGGGCTTGTGTCTTGTGTTTCTCAAATATCCGATTCACCCCAATAAATCTCTTCAGATCCTCGATCTCTTTTTTGTACTGGCAGTTATCTTCTGTTTTGGTTATGTCCTGACCCAAACCGAATCCCTCTTTCAATTTTCCTGGATCAATGGGCAATCTCTGGGCAATCGCGCGGGACTCGAACACGCGCTCGATCACGTTGTCGGTCTCATCGGGCTTATCCTGGTCCTCGAAGCAACCCGTCGCGCCATTGGTCTCACTCTGCCCTTGCTCGCACTCGTCTTTCTGATTTATGCCGCTTATGGATATATTCTGCCCGATTGGCTTTTTCCCCACCGCGGATATAACTGGGAGCGCATTGTCTCTCAGACCTATCTCCACTCTCAAGGCGTTTTTGGGATCGCGTTGAAAGTGATGTTCACCTATGTTTTTCTTTTTGTACTTTTTGGCACTGTGCTCGAAGAGACAGGTGCTACGGGATATATTCTGAATACGGCTCGCCGCATTTTTCGCAACAGCACCGGGGGACCAGCCAAAGTGGCTGTTATTTCGTCGGGTATGATGGGATCTCTTTCGGGCAGTGCTGTGGCCAATACGGCGACTACTGGCACGTTTACCATTCCGCTGATGCGCTCAACGGGTTTTCGTCCAACTGTGGCTGGCGGCATTGAAGCCGCAGCGAGTTCGGGCGGTGCGCTCGTTCCGCCCATTATGGGGGCGGGTGCCTATATGATGCTCGAAATCGTCGAGCCGGCTGTTACTTATTTGGAGATCATCAAAGCGGCTCTGGTTCCGGCGATTCTCTATTACGCGGCTCTTTTGCTGATTGTCCATTTTCACGCCAAACGCATTGGGGCGTCTGCAAGTGATGGAGAGGCTCCTGAGCGTCCTCCTAGATTCCGGGGGCTGGTTTTTCTCGTCGCTTTCATCACGCTTATTGTATTTCTCATTCTGGGTTACACGCCTTTTCGCGCCGTGAGTATCGCCCTGCTCTTTGTTCTTATTGTAAGTGCGTTTAGCCCCACAACACGCGTTGGGCCTCGCGCTATGATCCGCGCATTGGAAAAGGCCGCGCACGGCGGTGTTTCGCTTATTGCAGCGGCTTCATGCGTGGGTATTATTATCGGTGTTGTGACGCTTACGGGTATTGGCACAAAACTTCCGAGTACTTTGTTGCCACTGGCGCAAAATAATATCATTCTGGCTTTGATTCTGCTGATGATCTCCACCATCATCCTGGGCATGGGCTTGCCTTCGGCCGTGTGTTATCTGCTTATGGCGACTCTGGTGGGACCTGTTTTGAGCGACCTCGGCATTGTGGCACTGGGCGCGCATCTGTTTATTTTTTATTTTGGCATGATGTCTATGGTTACGCCCCCGGTCGCGCTGGCTGCTTACACGGCTGCTGCTATTGCAAAGGCGAGTATTATGCAAACTGGCGTCACTGCTTTCCGTTTTGCCCTTGTAGGCTTTGCTTTGCCCTATGCCTTTGTTCTGCATCCAGAGCTTTTGCTCTTGTCTTCTGATATTTCCGCTATAATCGCCAATATTCTCGTCGTCCTGCTCGGTATTTTACCCCTATCAGCCGCCGCGGCTGGGCATGCTTTTGCCCCTTTGCCCACGTATCAACGCGTCCTTTTACTCGCCGCAGCCCTTCTCTTATTCCTTACCCCATCAGGGGATGCCCGCCTCTATTTGCAGGGTATCGCGCTGCTTATCGCTGGCGTCATCGCGATCTCAAACTATCGGTCTGCTAATCAGGCCTGAATGGTCAAATCTTCTGATCCAGATGATAGAGAAAGAACGGTGCTTTCATCGGGGGACAAGTTGATTTGCGCTGTTGTATTTCCGGCAGAAAGCGCGATTTGATTTTCCGATGCAGTTATTGAGAAGTCGAGATCGCTCTCGTCGGGTCCGCGGACAGAAAAAATTGCGGCAATCCGACAGCGTTTTACGCGCTCTGTCTCGGCGGTAAAATGCCATCGCTTTTCGGGCAGTTCTTTATCGAGGGTTGGATAGCCTTTATCTGGCGGTACGGCCCATTCGTTTGTCTGACTGAGACGAAGATCTGTTGATCCAAAAAGCTGACCCTTTAATGATGCGCCCTTGCGGTTGGAGGTGACAGTCGTCGCATCGAGATCAAACTTTTCGAATGCGTGTAGCAACCACTGGAATGTCGATGCTTCGGGGGTTTCCAATTCATCGATGAGAATTGTGATCGACGGGCGGATCATCACGAGATGTCGCCTGTATCGATTCAACCGGTCTCCGTAAGCGTTTTCCGCTTCGCCGCAGATATAGCCAAACGGATGTGTGGTCTTAAAATCGATAATCTCACCGCCGCGGTTGCCATCCCGGTTGATCGCGCCTTCGCCATTGACGAGAACGCAGTTGTGTGAAATCGAGTGTTGGGCGTATTCGTTGTGAAATGGCGTGCCGTGATGCGGATACCGAAGGCCGCCAGCGCATATTAAAGCGCGTCCGCCTTTCATCACAGCAAAATCATTCTGGCTCGCATGACCGTGGCTTACGCCGCCAAAGGGCGATGAACGGAAGAGGACCATAAAATCACTGTCCGGATGTTCGATATCGCTGTGCAATGCGCCCCAGCCAACGCCTCGAAAGACGCGGTCTTGTGATACTGTATCTTTATTGGATGGGAGCGGGGTATCTTCAAGTAAGATGCCCAGAAAGGGATCGATCTCTGCGGGATGCCCATCGGAGTCGCGCACCTGATCCGCCCAGGCACGCAGTTGATGATTTTGCAATCTGAGACCGTGAAATTGAAGAAAGGTTCTGGCCTGTGAGGCGCGAATGGGTTGGTCTTCTGTATCGCCAAATGGCATGAGTTCGCCGACTGGAGAAACGACGTAATAAAAAAACCACGGCATGTTCTGGTAATAGGGTTTTAGCCATATATCGTGTCCAGTTGCCAGTTTCCAGGCGTGAAAAGGTATTGCGTCCCGCGAGTTGTAAGACAGGCCATAGGGTACGCCCTGTGCCCAACCTCCTTCATACCCGGCCCAATGGGGAAAATTTGTCGCAATAAGTTTGAGTGCATATTCCGCCCATGAAGGCGCGCGTTCGTCTTCAGCACGGGCTATGGCGTGTTCGAGTAAAAAACCGGGTAGGCGACCGTTGTGACTCTCTTCGGGCGTGAATGTATAATCGTGTTTCTCCAGCCTGCGAATCATCTGATCTGCCCGCGCGCCGAGCATGCGCGCGACGAGTTCGCGTTCGTCTTCGGTGAAAATATCGTAGATCCAGTCATAGACTTCTGCGCCTGCTCTGAGCAATCCGAGGCCGACTTCGTCGCCATAAGGCGCGAGAATAGAGGATATGCCCTCCACATCCCACTGCGCGGCGTCAACAATAAAGCGCCGTGCGGCTTCGCCATATCGCTTTTCCCCAGTGAGTAAATAAAAGAGGGCGAGTGTTCGCATGCCTTCATCGTGATATTTTCGCATGGTGCCAAAACACGCGACATAAGCCAGCCTGCGTTCGGAGGGGTCTTCAATCTGGTCGTATGTCGGCTCTGATGGTAGTTCGAGTGTGAGCGCGTGGTCGGCGTCGTTTCTCAGTGCTTCGAATGCTTCGGATCGAGTCGATGTTAGCGAGCGTCGCACATCTTCCAGGTCAGATGCCAGAAAGAAGAGACGCGGGCGTTCTTTTGGGACGTTTGCCAGCAGTGTAGCGGCGTCTGGATGAGGTTGTTCGGCAGCGCAATCGGCAATTTCAAAAGATCGGCATTCCGAGCGCGCTCGAACCGCGCCATTTACAACGGCTTGCACATGCCATTCGTAAGTTCCGGGTGCAAAAACGCAATCTGAATGGTGTATGGGATCGGAGAGCAGGGGAGATTCGTAGTAGGGTTTTCCATCGCGTGCGACAATGACGCGATATTGACAGGCACCCCGATCAGCAGCTCGCCACCAGCTAAATCCGGGGGGTGAGAGTGTGAGCGTTTCACCATTAAGCGGACGGATATAATTGGCACGCGGCGGACGAATTGTTGGAAATTTCATATTTTGGCCCTTTCTGTTTTTAAGACCACAATTCCGTGCCTTCGGGCAGATGTTTTAATATTTCTACTTCGTCTAATTCAATGCCCAGGCCTGGACCCTCTGGCACGGTGATATATCCATTTTGAATTGGATTTTTGATATTCAACATCGTTGACCAGAGCGGGATATTGGCCGAGTGATATTCCAGAGCCAGGAAATTGGGTATGGTGGAACAGATGTGTACGGCGGCTATGCCAGCTACTGTGCTCGCCATATAATGCGGTGCGATTGACATATGATACATTTCTGCCAGTTCTGCGATGCGCCGCGTTTCTATGGCGCCACCACTGCGCGGTATGTCGGGTTCGAGCAGGTCGCACGCGCCTTTTTCCATGAGTTCCCGAAATAGCTTTGCGCCATAAAATATCTCGCCTGTACAGATCGGTGTTTCTGTTTGCATGCAAATTTTTGCCAGAGCATCTACGTTACCCCATTCCCATCGGATCGGGTCTTCCAACCACAATAAGTCGAGGTGTTCCACATCTTTGCATATCCGCAAACCATCAATCGCGTTAAATGATCCGTGCAGGTCTATCGATAAATCGATATACGGTCCGATTGCATCGCGCAATGCTTCAATCGTGGTTACAATATGTTCGTGTTGCCGTCGTCCGACAGACCGGTCGTACACATCCATTTTCCAGGGGTTGGGGACGTCCAGATCGAATTTTAAGGCTGTAAATCCTTCGGCTACTCGTTCTTTTGCCCGCGCCACATAGCTCGATGTTTCATATACGGGGTCTAATTCACCCGATGCTCGCACTTCATCCCAGCGTCGATTATAGTCTTCTGGTGTCCAGTACGCGCCCGAATGGCAGTCGCAATACATCCGCACCTTGTCGCGCAGTTTTCCGCCGAGGAGGTCGCACATCGGTACGCCCAATGCTTTGCCTTTAATATCCCAGAGTGCGATTTCCACACCGGCACCAGCGCCCTGCATGCGCCACAGATGATCGTGATGCAATTGGTTTACATTGGTCGGGTCTTTTCCGATGAGCGTATTCTTCAGTTGATCAACCGATTGTCCTCCACGCCATTCACCCAATCCCTCAATGCCCTCATCGGTGATAATTTTCAATAACGACCAGTGGCGACATGCAGCCCCCAGAGAGAGTGTTTTTTGTATATCTACGATTTTCATGTTACCTCCTGTATCAGTATCCCCAAATCCGCTTTTTCGGTCGTTCCATCTCTATGAGCCGTTTGATCAATAGATGCCGATGTTCAATCAGCGCGTTTGTGTGGTTGGGATCTTGCGACACATCGCGGTATTCGCCCCATTCGGCGTTCAGGTCATAGAGAAATTCCCGTCCATCGTCATGTGCGATATAGCGATAGTTCTCAGACCGTATCATTTTCCAGCCCGTGGCTTCCATCAATGCGACGGGTTTGTCCGGATCTTTTCCCCCGCTGAATACGGGATATAGCGATTGACCCTGTAAATGGGGTGGGAGGGGTACACCGCAGGCTTCGAGCAGGGTGGGGAGTACATCGACACCTTCGACGATGCTCGATACGCGACGTCCGCTTTCTTTTCCTGGGATACGCATCAGCAGGGGGACGCGGCTGACACAATCGTGTCCCGGATAGTTTTTGCCATAGCGCAAATGTTCGCCCAGCCATTCGCCGTGGTCGGATGTGAAGACTACAATTGTTTCATTTGCAATGCCCAATTCATCCAGCGCGTCTAACAGGCGGCCCACATGGTGATCTACTTCGCTGACCATGCCGTAATATCCCTGTCGCGCGAGGCGAAGTTCGCGATCGCCGTAGTGGTTTTCATTGCGTTTTGCATCGATTTCTGGCGGGAAGGATGGCAGGGTCATTTGATCGGGGTCGTACAGGTCCAGAAAACGCTGCGGTGCAACCCAGGGTGAATGCGGGGAGTAAATTCCCGCGATGCACAAAAATGGACGGCTTTCACTTGCGCGTTCCGACATATATTGTATTGACTGGCTCGCCACCCAAGCCGTGTGTGTGTATTCATCTTTTCCGCGAAAGGGGATGGGGTGTTTGGGGAATCGCTCATCGGGGTGATGTACGTCGTCTTTTTCGCCCATTATCTGATACCAGCGCTCTGCCAATGGCGGCAATCCCAGGCTCAAATGGTCGAGTTGGTTCGGCGCTTCCATGCGTACCCAGGCGCGATAAGCGTCTTCGTAACAGCCAGGTTCATCGCTGATCTCCAGATGGTCAAATCCATAATTGGGATGTATTTCTCGGTGATCCCGGTTGGCGTGTGGCAAAAAGTGCAATTTGCCGATATTTGCCGAGTGATATCCCGAATTGTGCAGCAATTTGGGCAATGTTACAAAGTCTTCGGGTACGGGTACACCCATGTGTGTAATGCCGAGCGTGGAGGGATATTGTCCGGTCAAAAAGCTCACCCGACTGGGCATGCACACGGGGTTCTGGACAAAGTAGTGGTCGAAGTTTATACCCTCGTTTGCCAGGTGATCCAGATTCGGTGTCTGGATATCGGTGTTTCCATTCACGCCCATGGCATCCCACCGCTGCTGATCGGTGTAAATCAATAAGATATTCGGTCGCTTCATGCTGTTCCTTTCTTTTATGGGATAAGGTTGTCCATAATACCCAAATTTGCCGCCAAAATCCACTGCCTTTTCCCTTGACACATCGCCCTTTTGATGCGACTTTGACGGACCTCTGGCCCGTATATAAACTGTGGAGTTGAGCATGAAAAAAATGACGTATTTTATCATTGTGGTCACTTTTTTAACGGGATCTGTTTGGGCGTCAGATACGGTTGACCTGGTGGTGCTGCATATCAATGATACACACGGGAAATTGTCTCCCTACAATTTGGGAGGGCACAATATTGGGGGAATAGGCCGTTTGTCAACGCTGGTAAAGCAGGTTCGCGCAGAAAATCCCGAGCGCGTTTTGCTTTTGCACGCGGGTGATATTTTTTCGCGTGGAGAGCCTGTGGTGATTTATACGGGAGGGTATGTGAATCTGTTGGCTTTTGAAAAAATGGGCTTTGATGCTATTACACCGGGCAATGGAGAGTTTTATTTTGGGATTGAAAATCTGAAGCGACAGACCTCGCGCGTATCCACGCCTTTTGTTCACGCGAATGTGACGTATAAACATCACGATGGACCGATTTTTCCTCCGTATCTGATCAAAGAAGTTCAAGGTGTGAAAGTGGGCATTTTGGGGCTTGGCCTCATTCGCCCCTGGCATCAGTCGTCTCAAATGCTGAGGTTGCATGACGCAGTAGAGACGGCGAAGCAATACATGCCAGAATTGCGTCCAAAGGTCGATTTTTTGATTGCATTGACGCATATTGGCGTTAAAAACGACAGTTTGTTAGCGGCGGCTGTGCCGGAATTGGATTTAATTGTGGGTGGCGATACTCACACGCGGTTAAATACGCCTTCGCGTATCGCACGGGCAAATGGGAATGGGAGCGTAGCTATTGTGCAAGCGCGGCATTATTACCAGTTTTTAGGGCGGGTAGATGTGCAATTGCAAAAGGCGGCGCGTGGATATCGGGTGATGAGGTTGAATGGAAAATTGTTGCCTCTTAAGGAGGTAATTGCGCGCGATGCAGAGATTGAAGCACTCATTGATGAATACACGAAGCCCTTAGATGAAGTGATTTGTCGAACAGAACGCGACTTGCCCAATGCGCGAGATGAACGGTCGGCTCTGGGCGATCTGGTGGGACAGGCAGTGTTAGAACAAACCCGCGCCGATGTTGCGATTCTGGAACGCAATGGAGATACGCACGGTGTTGCCGCGGGCGATATTTCTCTGAATGATATTTATCGGTTGCGACAATACAGACCGCCCGTAATGCTCACACGTCTTTCGCGGGATCAGATTCTGGCGGTTCTCGAGGCGCGGATGTATCTGACAGCGGGCTGTTCGTTTGAGCGCGGGGATAAAACCATTTCAAATCTGAAGATAGGGGCAAAGCCCGATTCTGCGGGTACCTATCTCGTCGCGATGGAAAGACAGGTTGCATTTCGCCATTTTCTCCGCGATGCCGCATCCGACTCTGTTGTATTCGATTTTACAGGTCAGCGCGTGGATACGGCATTGGAGCGATATTTGCGCGATGTGAAGATAATTCGTTGAGACTTTTGTTGGCCTCCTATTCACTGATTTCAGGAGATTGCAATGCATTATAAAACACCGATTACCGATGTTCAGATTGAAGCCAATTTCGAGCATGCCGCCGAACAGTACGCCGCTTTTGGCGTGGATATTGAACGGGCTGTGGATAGGGCACTCGAAGTGCCGATCTCTCTCCATTGCTGGCAGGGTGACGATGTGGCGGGTTTTGAAGTCAAAGATGAAGCTGTTGAAGGCGGCGGCATTATGGCTACGGGCAATTATCCCGGTCGCGCGCGCAATGGGGATGAGCTTCGTCGAGACCTGAAAAAAGTGGTTGATCTGTTGCCCGGACCACACAGGGCGAATATCCACGCCTCTTATAGTGATACGGGTGGCAAAGTCGTTGATCGCGACGCTCTGGAGCCGGAGCACTTTGCGAGCTGGATCAATTGGGCAAAGGCATACGATATCGGTATTGATTTTAATCCCACCTATTTTGCACATCCCAAGGCGAATGATGGCTTTACCTTGAGCCATCCCGATAAAGGTATTCGCGATTTTTGGATTCAACACGCTATTGCGAGCCGTCGGATCTCTGAAGCTATTGGGAAAGCGCTGGGGGATGAGGTTGTCAACAATCACTGGATCCCCGATGGCGCCAAAGACCATCCCGCTGACCGGTGGACGCCCCGCGAGCGTCTGGTGGAAGCACTGGATACTGTCTTTGACGATGGTCTGGGTATAGGTCCCGAATGCGTTGATGCGGTTGAAGGCAAGCTCTTTGGCCTCGGAATGGAGGATTATACGGTTGGGTCCAATGATTTTTACGCCAATTACGCGTTGACCCGGGGCGTACTCCTCTGTCTCGATATGGGACATTTTCATCCGACTGAGTCGATTGCCGACAAGCTCTCGGCGCATTTTGCTTTCCACGACAAGTTGCTCATCCACACGAGCCGTCCCATTCGCTGGGACTCGGATCACGTCGTTCTCTTTAGCGATGATGTGCGCCATGTTTTTCTGGAACTCGCCCGCCACAATGCGATTGACCGCATGTATCTCGCGCTCGATTTTTTCGATGCGAGCATCAATCGCACAGCAGCTTATGTTATTGGTACGCGTGCCACGCGCAAAGCCCTCCTCTATGGTCTCGTTGATCCGACCGACTGCCTGCGCCAACTCGAAGCCGAAGGTAAGCTCGCGCAAAAACTCGCGCTGATGGAAGATATGAAGACGATGCCATTTTCCGCTGTGTGGGATATGTGCTGTCTCAAAGCCAATGTGCCTATCGGTGCTTCCTGGCTCGATGAGATAGAGGCTTATGAGCGCGATGTGTTGTCGCAACGCGACTGAGAGAGTCCAAATACAAAAACGCCCGTCAGAAGAATCTGGCGGGCGTTTTGTTATGTGCGGATGAATCCGTCGCTCAAACCGTCAATGTCACGAAATCCTTTTTTACGATCTCTTTTTCGTGTGTATAGGACTGTGTCTCGAGAAGTTCTCGCGTTTCGGGCGAGACCCGCGCCAGTACTGAATCGGGAAATTCGTGGATTTGTCGGTGATATTGCGGGCGGTATCTGAGAATGAAGAAACGGCGATCCCTATCTTTGGGTTGCCAGGCCATTGCCCCGTGTGTCATCAATTCTGTGGTTATGACAATATCGCCGGCTCGGGCTGTGATATTCGCCACGCCGAGAGGTACATCTTTTTCGATCCATCCGTCGTTGAACACATCGGGGGGGCGCTTAAAATCGCTTTTGTGCGATCCCGGCACGAGCAGCAATCCGCCATCTCCGGGCAAGACATCCGTCAGATAGATAAATACCACCAGGTCGTCGCAATAAATTTTCCCATCGTCACAGCTATATCGACAGCTATATCGTCCAAAACTCTCGCGCGAACAATGCAAGCGATGAACGGGATCTTTAGCCGTATTGATCCGCACTTCACCGCTGTTTAGCCGCGGACGTCGTCCAGATACTTCCAGCACAATGGGCCAGAACGAATGGTGAAAGACCAGCGCTTCCAGTACTTTGTCAAAAGCAAAGACGTATTTGAATTGTGTGCGATTTTTGTCAAATAATGAGGTTGAACGCCCAAATCCTTCGGGCAGTTCATCGTCTGAGGCATTTACGTACCGATTTATAGCTTGTTGTGCGGCCTTTAGTTCTGTTCGTGTAAGTGCTTGTTCCAGATGCAGATATCCCATCATATCGAATAAATAGCGCTGTGCATCTGTCATCATAATGACCTCCTGCCTTTTGTCATCCATAGGCTCCATGATCTAAAAATCCGACCAGGCGTTTGAGTCTGGGGTTTGCATTGCGATAGATATGCTCGGGCATGGTGTAGTTCATAAAGGGATAGTATTTGTGGCCGATGAGCCGCCTGCCATAGGTGATTTGCGTGATGTAGCGGCTGCGATTGCTCTGATTTGGTCCCCCTCTGTGCCAGACCTGATTATTGAACATGATGACGCTACCGGCTTTGCCGAGGTTGTAATGCACTTTGTCCTGCCATTTTTCCCATGCAACCTGGCGAGGGCTTTCTCCAATGAGATGTGATCCCGGGATGACTTCTGTGCCGCCATGTTCGATTTTTGTGACATCGGTGAGATAATAATTGCAGGTGAATACGAGTACGGGAAGGTGGATGTTTGTCGGGGGCTTGCCATCGGTGACAACATAATGCGGGGCGTCGTCCTGATGCCAGGTGGTGAGGCCGCCGCCGGGGGGCGTGATGAAGGAGTTGTTGTGTATAACGTGACAATTTGCTTCAACGAGGGCTTCGGCAAAGCTGACGATGGGTTCGAGGTCAAACAGGTTGAGATTGGCCGGGCTGTGCTCAAACATGCGATGGCACAGGCGGTGGCTGGATTTGCTGCTTTGTGGGTTGAGCTTGCCATTGGGGTCTTTGTCTCGGCTGGTAAAATGCGCGAGAGACCAGTCGAGATCCGCTTTGAGCTGTGCGATGTGTTCTTCTTTCAAGACATTTTCGAGAAATAGAAATCCGTCTCTGTTAAATTGTTCTACCCATTGGGAAATTTGATCTGCATCGAGTGGATAATTGGACTCAAAGCGCTGGTTTTGTGGTTTCATAATGGCCTCCTGCGGTCAAGTCTCCCAATCACCAGGATTGGCGACCCATCCCGTATTTTGATTTGGGCGTCGCGAGACACTGTTTCGACTTCCCCCGTGCATAGATGATAGATGCGAACAGGGCTGGTGTCGAGTGAAAATTCAAGGGTGTCGAGACCGACAATAGCTCGGGCAGGTAGTACGAGTGCGAGTCTGCGATGGGTGTTGTTGAGATACAGGATGCGGTTGTTGTCCTGTATTTTTTCGCGGGGATCTGTAAAGGTGGTGTCGTGAACGGGACTGTTGAGGAGCGTGTTGAGACAACGCAGGGCGTGAAAGGGCGTACGGGGATTGCAGAGGGTGTCGAGCAATCCATGAGTGACATCCATTGTGCGGTCGAAATCGGTTAGCGAATCGATGAATAGGCGCGCATCTGGTAGGCGGACAATGGCAAATGTGGCTTCGGCAATTCGGCGGGCATTGGTGCTGTCGTTCTGCGCGTCTAATTCGAGTGAGATGTCGATGTGATCGATATTCGAGTATTTGCATTCGCTAAGGGATTGGATATAGGTCCAGGGCGATTCGGTGGGTGGCACGCGACAGAGGACGCGCTGAAGGTGAATATTGGTGTTTTGGAGGCTTTCGAGTTCGTCGAGGTGATAACCCATTCGGGTTCGCAGGTGTTGTTTGCCGTGTACGCGCTCGTTGGGGATGATCGGGCAAATCGAGAGTTCTGCGAGTTCTGCACATCGGTTGAGTGTTTCGCAAACTTCATCGGGTAGTTGCGCGGGATTAGATATTTGAATTTCCCAATTCTGTATGAGATCGAGGTTGGCTTTGATGTGTTCGGGCAATGAGGCGATGCGCGGTTCGAGGAATGTAGCAATGGGCGTTATTCCTTCGGATCGGAGCATTTCGAGGCGCGTGCGCTGGAAGGGGTCGCGCAGGTCGCGCCAGGGAAAGCGCGCGAATTTAGCACCGAGTTCTATGCAGGCCAGAAGATGCTGGTCATTGCGCACTTTTTGACGTATGACAGAGGGATAGGCGATTGGGACTTCCGCAATGGGCGTGATGGGGTGGCGGAGAGTGAGTCCCACAGGAGAAGATAGATTGGCGGATGTGCAGGTGACGAGGTGGTCGAGAGCAGGGCGTTTTATTTCGCCGTTTGTGCGGATGAAGTGGATGTCGGTGTGATCGGCGCGTATGCGGAGGAGATAAAATCCCAGCTTGCCCGTGTCGTCTCGCCCCTGTTCGGGTGGGGGAGGGCTGGCGTAGAGATGGCCGAATCCCGGGCGCGTAAAAGACGTAGAAGGGGTGATGAGATAGCGCGATTTGCCGATTTTGTCGTAAAAGGGATAGTGTACGTGTGCTGCGAAGAGGCGTTCGATCCCGTATTTTTGAATCAATGCGAGGAGGCGGTCTCGATCTGGCGGGCTGATATTGTCGTAGTGTCCCAATCCCGGCTCATTTTTATCCCAAAGATAGAGGGGGAGGTGAAAAAAGAGGAAGAGCCGCTGATTTTTGTGTTTTTCAAGATCGGATTCAAACCATTCCCACTGGTCGTCTGCTTCAGAGAGTTTTGAGTTGAGGATCTGGGAGTTGATTACGATAAAATGACAATCGTCGCGGTCAAAACTGTACCAGGAGGGTCCAAAGAGATCGTGGAAGAACGCGAGCGATTCTGCGGTTGCCGCATGGGTGGGCATGGTGGGATCGGTTTTATCGCCGATGTCGTGATTGCCAGCGACATAGTGGGGAGAAGTATTGCAGGCGCGTATCTGATCGCGCGCTTCGAGCATCGCGCGTTTGAAGTCCGGCGTTTCGGGATATTCCTGGACGAGGTCGCCCATGTGGATGACAAAGTCAGCCCCAATATCTGATACCTGTTGCAGGGCTGTGCCAGCGCGCTGGGTTTGCACGCGGCGCGATTCAAATTCGAGAGGGCGGTCGCCAACGTCAATCATGTAATGCGTGTCGGCGATGACCACGCATTCAAATTGAGCGGGGGGGAGGTGGGTTTTGTCGAAGCTTATTCTTTTTCCGCTTTCCATTCGGCGATTTTTTCTTCGGCTTTGCGGCGCAGTTCGCGGCCCTTGTCTGGAGTGGGGTCTTTTATGAGGCCATAGACCTGGCGGCCTTCGTGATCTTCGGGTAAGTATTCGGTAATGGGCATGCCTTCGGGGGTGACAAAGAGCAGGCAGTGACAGTATTTGAAGATTTTCATTTCGTCACAGGCGCAGACCCATTCGCGGCTGCGTTCGAGTTCGGCCTTTTTGTCGGGATAAAAGTTGCAGGGGCAAAGCGGACGGCCCAGTTCATCGATGTTTTCTGCAAGACCGCAGATGACTGTGTCGGCGACTTCTCGGGTCGGATGCGGCGATGTCCCGGTTTTTTCCCAGTATTTTTCCGTGTATATCTGCATTCTTTTAAGGCTTTTTTCTGAGGGTTCAGACATGGCGTGTACCTCCAGTTTTGGGATCTTGTGTTTGGACTACAAGTGGCTGTTGAGATAATCCATAGATTTTCGAAGTTCTGCTCTCGCATCGCCCGGGGGGATGCTGCATTCAAAGCCGCAGTAGTGCTCGTAGCCGATGTCGGACAGTGCTTTGAGCGGGGGACCAAAATCCGTGTGACCATAGCCCGGCAAGATACGATTGCTATCGGCGAGATGCACATTGGCGATGTGTTTGCCCCCTGCGCGGATGGCTTCGGCGAGGTCGGCTTCTTCGATGCTCATGTGGAAGAGATCGGCCATGGTGGCAATAGCTGGGCTGCCCACAGCTTCGCAGATTTCAACGCCCTGGGCAACTGTGCAGGGCCACCACTGTTCGTAGCGGTTCAGGGGTTCTATGATCAGAAGACTGTCGCACGCTTCGGCATGTGGTGCGATGTCTTGTTTTAGAATTTCGATGAGGAGATCTTTTTCAAGTGCAGATGTGCTGTACAGGGGAGAAAGATCGGGAATGCGTTCGCCACCGCCCATTTTGATGCCGATAAGCGGTGGAAAAATCACGCCTACGCCGCCGACTTCAGCACACAGGGTGAGGGCGTCGTTAATGGATTTTACGGCTGTGCGGCGTTCCTGGGAACGCGCGTCGAGCAGGCGATTGCCGCCTCGGGCAGAACAAATATTGGGCACGATGCCCGTTGCGTCTGTGGCTGCTTTGATCTCATCTGCAAAATCTGCGGTGCTGCTATCGGTGATTTCAATGCCGGAAAAGCCGAGTTCTTTGAGGGCCTGGAATTTCTCCATCAGGGTGTTGCCAGGCGCGATGGGCTCGCGAAGAGAATATTTGATGGTCATAATCAGTTCCGTGGAAATTTATGGTAACACATATAGACAATATACCGCCTTGTGAACAAAAGGCAAGTTCAGGACGGCTACGCTCTCGCGGTTTCCCAACCTTTTTTTAGTACTTTCTCGAGTTCGCTCACTGTTTCGGCATAGCGAATGTCTTCCGCGGCATTGACGTTTTCTGCAGCATCTTCTCGATGATCGTAAAGCTCGCGTGCCTTTACCTCTCCTGTATCCCTCGATTGCCACTCTGTGTAGCGGAAGTCGTTGGTCTTGATGGTGTAGCCCATCACGCCCGTGCGTGGATACTGGCTGAAGGCCGCCTGTTTCCAGGTCCTGTCGGGATCTTCCATCAAGGGGACAAAGCTCTGACCCTCGAGATGATCGGGTAGCGGCAGGTCGCACAGGTCGCACAGCGACGGGTACATATCGACAAATTCCGTAAGACCAGATGCCTTTGCACCCGACTTGCCGCGTTCTGGGGAGCGGACGATCATTGGGGCATGGGTATCGATGTCGAAGTTCGTGTGTTTGCACCAACTGCCGTGTTCGCCGAGTTTCCAGCCGTGGTCTCCCCACAGGATGACAACTGTGTTGTCTTTGAGGCCCAGGCGTTCGACTTCGTCGAGCACGCGACCGACCTGCGCGTCCATATACGAGACACATGCGCAGTAGCCGTGGACCAGTGTGCGCGCCAGGTCCTCGGGTATCGGTCCCTCCTTGGGCATTCCGAAGTAGCCGCGAAGTTCTCCGAATTCGGTCAGAGAGTACTCGGTGACGTTTTCCGGTGCGCTGGTATTCAGGGCGAGTGGCAATGCTTCCCGATCGTAAACGTCCCAGTGATGCTTGGGAGCGTTGAAGGGCAGATGGGGTTTGTGAAAGCCCACGGCGAGGAAGAAGGGTTGATCGCGCAATTCGTTGAGTGTTTTGATGGCGTGATCGGCATCCTTGCCGTCGTGATAGGCGTTGTCTGGAACATCTGCGGCTTCGAAAGCGGGTCCCATACCCCGTCGCGTGGATCCCGTAGCAGCTATCTGTGCATCTGTTCGCTCGATTACTTCCATCGCTTCATCTGTCAGGTAGCCCCGTCCCTTCCAATCTCCCGTTGAGACGTGTGGTTCTGCTGACCATCCTTGCAGATCGTCGCTTCGATGGTGATAAATTTTCCCGATGGATCGCGTCTCGTAGCCGTACTGCTTGAAGTGCTGTGGTAGCGAGAGGACATCGGGCATCACGGACCGCAAAGGGGTTTGTAGATCGTAAATTGTCGTCGTGTCCGGGCGGCAGCCACTCAGAACACTCGCCCGAGAAGGCGCGCACACGGCTTGCTGGCAGTAAGCCCGCTCAAAGAGGACGCCCTCTGCGGCCAATTGATCGATGTTCGGCGACTGTACGAAATCCTGACCATAACAACCGAGTTGAGGACGGAGATCATCTACGGCGATGAATAATACGTTCATTTTGGTCACAGTTCCTCCCACAGGCATTGGGTTTTTCGTTTTGATTGAGGAGACGCAGAGCAATATAAGGGGCTGAATATAAAAATCAAGCCACACAACAGATCAAATGTTGACAAGACGAGTCTTGTGGTGTCATATTACGGGCAGGTGGTTAGGCCAAACAAGGAGGGTATTATGGCGCAGGATACTGTACGAGAGGTCGCGACGAGCACGATTCCCCATAGGGTCCTGGGCAAGACCGGAGAGCGGGTGCCCATTCTGGGGTATGGATCTGCCCCCGGTGGGATGGGGCTTTCAGACGAGGACGCCATTGCGCTTTGCCATAAGGCGATTGACCTGGGGGTGACGTATATTGATACGGCGCCTGGATATGGTCGGGCGCATGTTCAACTGGGGCAGGTGATGGCGGAGCGACGAGATGAGGTGTTTTTGGTGACCAAGACAGCGGCAGATGAAGCGGAACAAGCTCTGAAGATATTGGAGAATGGGCTGAAAGATTTGCAGACGGATCACGTGGATCTGGTTTATGTGCATTCGATGGGCAATAGAGATGTAGATCGGGTGCTGGCTCCCGATGGTGTGCTGGCAGGGCTGCGGGAAGTCCAGCGGCGGGGTTGGACGCGATTTGTAGGGATTACTGCGCACAATGCACCCTGGAGGACTGCCAGGGTGTTGCGGGAGGCGGATATAGATGTGGTGATGCTCGCCGTAAATCTCGCGGATCGCTATACTTATAATTTTGAGAATGAGGTGTTACCTCTGGCGTATGAGCGGGATGTGGGCGTGGCGGCGATGAAGGTTTACGGCGGGGCGCAGGGTATGACGTATCAAACGCCCAGGACTTCGGCTCTGGCCGCGCATGGGCCACACGATCACGAGGCAGCATTGCGTTACGCGCTGGGATTGCCCGGCGTTTGCACTGCTGTGATCGGCATGTTTTCGGAGGCTGAGCTCGTGCAGAATCTGGCGTGGGCGCGGCGATTTACGCCGCTGAATGCTGCGGATGGTATTGCTCTTGAAGCCCTTGGTCGAGAGATTGCGGCGGAATGGGGACCGCATTACGGTGCAGTGGAGTAGTGTGTAAAATGGCTGAAATCAAAAGGAAACTTTTCCCATCATCTGAGTTGGCCGAGGATAGCCTGCGCTGGACTGTCGTGGCGCTTTTCTCGGCCACATTGGTTTTTGCCTGTGTTGCCGCAACGTTTTTGGAGTTCAAATCTCGTTCTGCACATATGGCGATGGCGAACCTGCCTCTGGCGGTGTTGTTGCCCTTTGTGGCCTGGCTTCTGGTGAATGCTTTTTTGAAGCGGTTCGTGCCTCGTCTGTCTATGACTTCTGCAGAGTTGAGGCTGGCGTTGAGCATGCTCTGGGTGGGCGGGTCGTTTGCGGGGTATAACTGGATTACGCAGTGGGTAGGCGCGATGGCGGCACCGAGATATTATGCGTCGCCCGAGAATCGGTGGCAGGAGTTGATTTTTGACTATTTACCCTGGTGGATGTTTCCCTCGAATTTCCCAGGGGTGACAGAGGGTTTTTTTCTGGGGCTGGAGGAAGGTGCGACAGTGCCCTGGGGTGCGTGGATAGCGCCGATTTTTTGGGCGATGTCCGCCGGGGTGGCGATGACGGCTATTGGGCTGGGTTTGACGGCGGTGTTTCAGAAGCAGTGGGTTCGGCACGAACGGCTGACGTATCCCCTGGCGCAGGTTCCGCTCAATTTGACGGAAGGGTTCGACGGCAAGCGCGGCTGGCCTCCGTTTATGCGGAACTGGCTGTTCTGGGTGGGGTTTGTCGTGGCGGCTCTCCCATTGTTGTGGAATCTGATCGAATACTGGACGCCGGGTTTTCCCAGACTGGCGATTTTTGACCCTTATTACGGTCCAAGGGGTCCAAGGGGCGCTGCCTTGTCGCGTTATTTGCAGCCGTTCTCTTATCGGCTTTTGCCCCCTGTGCTGGGGTTCACATTTTTGTGCGATCTGAATATCCTGTTTAGCATCTGGTCTTTGTGGCTGACCGGGCAGGCGGGACTTTACGGGATGTCCAGGGTTGGGTTTTCCGTGGGTTTAGCCGGGCAAGAGGCTAAACCCACTGCAATTTTGGGCCTGTTTACTCATGGTGTGAGCATGGGGCTGGCGATCTGGGCAATTTGGGTTGCTCGCGGTCATCTGCGAAAGGTTTTCAGACAGGTGTTACGCCCGCCTGCAGGTGGGGAGGCAGAAACGACTATTTTGTCTCCCCGCTTAGCTGTGTGTGGGATTTTGGGGGGCGGTATTTATATGGTTTTCTGGCTGTACAGCGCAGGTTATAGCGCGGGGATTGGCCTGGCCTGGCTGTTGTTGTTCTGGGCGAGTATTTTGGTGGTGATGAAGTTTTTGGCGGCGAGTGGGTTTGCCTATCTGTTTCCGAGTTTCGGGACATCGATTCTGGATATGACAGTGGGAGCCAGCCAGATGCAGGAATCTACGCTGGTAGGACTTCGGCTGGTGAATTGGCGTTTGCTGGCAGGTTGGCGTTTGCCGGCAGCATTGCCCCATGTGGAACGCCTGGTGAGGCCTGCAAAGCGGGTTGGGTGGGTGGTGATTGGGAGCTTGATGCTGGGGATGCTATCGGCAATTATTTACACAGTTGCCATCTGCTATGAATCGGGGGGGAGCACTTTCCGCACATGGTCTCTGGTGGGCGCGCCAGTGGGGATGTACGAGGGGATTGCCAAGGCGGTGGCAGAAACGAATCCGACTGTGACCGATCCGGGAAAAATTGGCGTGTGGGTTCTGGGTGGCGTGGCTGCGGGGGTTATTCAGGTGATGCAGAGTCGGTTTTCCTGGTGGCCGTTTCACCCGCTGGGTGTGATGCTGATGTCGAGCGGTTATGTTCGGCTCTATGTGCTGGATATTTTTCTGGTGTGGCTGAGCAAATTGCTGGTTCTCAGTTTCGGGGGTATTTCACTTTACCGAAGGGTTAAGCCGTGTTGTTATGGGTTGATTGTGGGGTATGTGTTCGCTGTGGGATGTTCTTTTTTGATTGATTTGATCTGGTTTCCCGAAGGCGGGCATTATATACACGGGTATTAGGGTGTCACTCCCGAGAGAGGTGTGGCAAATAGCCTTGTTGCTGGAGGATTTGAATCAGGGATTCGGGGTTTGTCGCATTGTTGAGGGTTGCAATAGTCGGAGAAATGCGGTCGTCCAATGCCTGGGCAATGCGGGGCTGAGCGTAGAGTTCGTCGAGCAATTCTCGCGTGGCGGTTTTGACTCGTCCGATGGCGGGGAGGATTTCGATTTCACCGTATTTGTCGTCACATTCGGCAATTAAAGTATCGACCATGTCGGGCAGGCCGCTCTTGCTGTGCTGTGTCAAAAATGAGCGTATCTCGTCTCCTGACAAACCGCGTGCGAATGCGCGGCGAATCGAGTCACTGGAGAGATGGAAACACGCCATTACATCCTGTGTTTTGAGGTCTCCGAGGACGCACAGTCTGAGATAGTGCGCGCAGGGAAGATCCGGCGGGGATAGAACTTCAAAATTGGGCTGTACAACAAATTTTGCCTCTGGATTTTGCAGGGGTATGTGTTCGGTCAGTGCATCGTCATGCGTGTCGTGCAACAGGGCATAGCCCGCAGGGGTGATCTGAAAGACCGCCTCTTTGCTTTGCTGCAATGGTGTGGAAAAATCGGGGAAGTTGCCCACGCGGACGACGCCCATATAGGTGAGCGCACCCGTGATGGTGCGGCGCAGCAATTCATCGGCGGTGGTTCCGGTATGGGATGGGTCTTTGGCAAAATGTCGAAAAGGCTCTGAAAGGCGCGTCAGAAATTGATAATACGATGGATACTTCATCCATGTGGCGGCGGGGCAATGCCGAAGGCTTCGCACGATTTCACTGCGGATATTCCTGAGTACTTGCATTCGGGCACTGGTGGCTTTGGTGCGATCGGAAGACCACTCATTCCACCGCTCGCTGCGAAACCAGAATTCAAAGCACGCCTTGCGGATGTCGATGATTTGCCCTACCCGGGTGCCGGCATCTGAGGCGGTATGCCAGGCTGTATTATGGGGTTTTACCAGTCCCGTTGTTTCGGCAAAGAGCGTGAGAAATTCAATATAGCCCGGATCGTCCTGGATATGGCAGTATTTGCTCGCGTCGCGCAAATCAGTTTTAGATATGCCGCCGTGTTTGAGTCTGCGGGGCAAGCGTTGTGCAACAATACCGAGCAATGTGGTCAGATCCCGGATGAGAAAGGCGGTATTCTCGCGTATCGCAGCGGGAGCGGTGTCGGAGGTTTCAAGGAGAGCTTCGAGGTTGCTTTCGAGTTGCCCACCCTGGGATCGGGCGATTTTGGACAGGGTAGCGCAAAGGTCTGAAGCGAGACATATCGCGGCATTTAGGGCGTGAAGATCGCGGTTTGGCGCGTAAAAGATCGGCATTTTCCAGAGCATGTCCTCCAATTCACGGACTGCGGATTCTCCCAATTTATCGGCGACTTCGCTGCGCGTAATCGCGTTGGCGGGGAGAAATAAATCGAGAATAGCGCGGCGGTCTTCGCTGAGTGTGTTGAGGTAGGCATGCAGTGTTTTTATATCGATCAGGGCATCTCTTATGGCGTTGGACACGATGGGTTTGCGCGTGTCTGAAAGGCTCAGACCAATCTGATCTGCAAAGGCTCGGAGCAAACCCACAGAGACGGGTTTCATAATGGCGAGCAACCTGCCCTGATCTGCGTCGGGAATGGGGATGGATTTGAGTAGCGATTCGGGAATGCCGATTAGAACACACGAATCGTCCAGGGTGTGCGCGTCTCGGAATACGAGACCGATCAGGTCACTGAGTTGTGCATGGAGGCGGGGAAGAAATCCGTTGGCAAATTTTTCAACGGCTTCGGCTTCTAAAAGCTCGCCCCCTTCGGCGGCGAGGGTCTGTACCATCGCGCGCTGTTCAGGCGATAGGGAACTGAGGCGTTTTGCTACGTTCTCAGGGTCGGGAAGTATGCGGCAGAGGGCGTCGGCGAGGATGGTTTTGTTGCTGCCACCGGGATCAATACCCACGTCGCGGGCAATTTGACACAGCGTTTCGAACGGATATTGCGTGAGCGCGGTGCGTAGTTTCATGGTGGGTACAGTAAAAATAAGACACTTGCAAACACAAGTGCCTAAAAAAAAGTGGAGCCGAGCGGGATCGAACCGCCGACCTTTTGACTGCCAGTCAAACGCTCTCCCAGTTGAGCTACGGCCCCACATCTATACGCGATTAAGGGTAACAAAATGGGGTGGGTCTGTCAAGCAAAAAGCCGATTCAGACTATGCGTTTTCTTCGCCGATGTATTTGCTAAAAAATTCCTCTTCGTTGAGGATTGCGATATTTAGCTGCTCGGCTTTTGCGAGTTTGGAGCCTGCCTTTTCCCCTGCGATGACGAGGGTGGTTTTGCCGCTGACGCTGGAGGTGGGTTTGCCGCCGAGGGCGCGGATGAGGTCCTGGGCTTGTTGGCGGCCCCAGCGGGTGAAGGTGCCGGTAACGACTACTGTTTTGCCGTCGAGGGGTTTGGGACCTGTGTCGGCAGGGGCTTCGGATTCGAGATTGATGCCTGCTGCGCGGAGTTTTTCGACGATGGCCCAGTTGCTGTCGATGTTGAGGTATGCGTGGATGCTTTCTGCTATGGCAGTACCTATTTCGTGTACGGCTTCGATTTCTTCGGGCGGTGTGTCGCGCAGGCGGTCAATGCTGTGGAAGTTGTCGGATAGTGCGCGCGCAACTGTGGCACCGATGTGGCGAATGCCCAGGGCGAAGAGTACGCGGTGAAAGGGTTGTTGTTTGCTCGCTTCGAGCGCGTTGAGGACGTTTTGAGCCGATTTTTCTGCCATGCGTTCGAGGTCGGCGAGTTCGTCTAATTTGAGGTTATAGAGATCGCCGACATCGCGGATGAGTTTGTTATCTACGAGTTGTTCGACGAGGGCAGTCCCCAGTCCCTCAATGTCCATTGCCGTGCGCGAGGCAAAGTGGCGGATATTGCCTTTGAGTTGCGCGGGACACTGAGGATTTTCACAGCGGGTGGCGACTTCGGTTTCGTCTTCAGTGAGAGGAGCCTTGCAGACAGGGCAGTTTTTTGGGAATTTGAACGCGACGGTGTCTTTTGCGCGTTTGGCAGTGACCACACGCACGACTTTGGGGATGACGTCGCCGCCTTTTTCGAGGATGACCGTATCGCCTTCCCGGATGTCTTTGCGTTCGAGTTCTTCGGCGTTGTGCAACGTGGCGCGGCTGACTGTGGTGCCCGCCAATTGCACGGGTTCGAGGTTTGCCACCGGGGTGATGACGCCTGTGCGCCCGACTTGAAGGGTAATGCGTTTGAGCACGGTTTCGGCCTGCTCGGCTGAATATTTGTAGGAGATTGCCCAGCGGGGGCTTTTGGATGTGGCACCGAGTTTGTTTTGCTGTGCAATGCTGTTGACTTTGATGACTATGCCGTCGATGTCATAGGGTAAATCCGGGCGTTTTTCCTGCCATTCTCGAGCCTGGGCGATGATGTCGTCAATATTGTCGCATAGGGCGCGGTTGGTGTTGACGGGCAGGCCCAGGCGTTCGAGGTAGGAGAGGTTTTCGCCATGGGTTGGTAGCTGTATGGCGGGCGAGCGAAAGGAGTACGCGAAAAAGCTCAGGCTGCGCTCGGCGACCTGTTGTGCGTCTTGTAATTTGAGGGAGCCAGATGTTGCGTTGCGTGGATTGGCGAAGGGGTTTTCCTCGTTTTTTTCGCGCTGGACGTTGATCGCGTCAAATGTGTTGTGATCGAGATAGACTTCGCCGCGGATTTCGCAGTAGGGTACGGGGTTACTGAATAACCCCTCCCCGATAGAATCATTCGAGGACATGCTTTCGGCACAGGTTTTGAGGCGGATGGGTATGGATTTAATGGTTTTTACATTGGGTGTTATGTCTTCGCCCTGTGTGCCATTGCCGCGGGTGACGCCGCGGATGAGCAGGCCGTTTTCGTAGATCAAGCTCAGGGCAACACCGTCGATTTTGAGTTCGGCAACATATTGTAGTTCTTCATCGGGCAATTCGCGGCGGATGCGGTCTTCAAAGTCTCTGAGTTCGTCTTCTGAATAGGTGTTGTCCAAACTGAGCATGGGAATGTCGTGTTGTACGGTTGGAAATTCTCGGGTGAGGTCAGAGGTTACGCGCTGTGTGGGGGAATCGGGCTGGATCAGATCGGGATGTCGCGCTTCCAGATCGCTCAGTTTGCGCATGAGTATGTCGTAATCCCGGTCGGAAATCGCGGGATCATTGAGTACGGCGTATCGGTAATTGTGTTCGTTGAGTTGTTCAACGAGTTGTGCAATGCGGTTGGTGGGGTTCATAAAAAAGGAACTCAGGTAAGGGTTGGCCAGGTCCGAAGCGATGGATTATCCCTATCTTTTCCTCAGCGGGCGGGGTTATCCAATTCAATGCTGCGTTTAGTATAGCCAATTTTGTCCGCATATTCAAGGTTGGCGCGGTGTTTACTCGCCAATAATCTTCGCCAGCAACCTCACGTTAGTTTTTAAGTAAAAAGAAAAGCGGCGAGTCCCAGTAGCATTCCCGCTTTGAGCAGTTTGTTCAGGTATCCGAGTGTGTCTTTTTGCCAGAGGCGGATGAGGACAAAGATGAGTAAAAGATTGAGGAGGATAATCAGGCTGAGATAAATCGAACCGTAAATGCCCAGGAGCGCGGGCAATGGGGTCGCGATGATGAGGATTGCAAAGATGCCGGTGATCAGAATACGCGCGATATTTTCGCCCCAGGAGATGGGTACGGTGCCGCCGGATAACTGGCGGTCGCCCGCGCTGTCTTCGAGGTCTTTGAGAAGTTCGCGCCCCAGGTGAAACAGAAAGGCAAAGCCCACAATGAGATAGGGGGCAGATATGACCTGGACGGCTGCGCCGCCATAGAGGAATGCCAGACCGCCGAGCGCACTTACCGTGAGATTGCCGATGAGCGGTACGCGTTTGAGATAGGTATTGTAAAGGATCAGGCTTGCGATGGCAATGAGGGCAATGGCGAGGGCAGCCGTTGGCAAAGGGAGGGCGAGGAGAATGCCCGCGAGGAGGAAAATTCCCATTTCTATGCGGGCGGTGCTGGGGGATAAACGGCCCGAGGGGAGTGGGCGGTGTGGTTTGTTTATGCGGTCTTCGGTGATGCCACACAGGTCGTTGAGCGCGTTGCCTCCCGCTGTGATGAGGGCGGCGGATAGCGCGGCAAAAAGCAGGGGTTCGGTGATTCTGTGAATCCCCAGCCAGCCGCCGAGGAGTACTGAGGCAAAGGTTATGAGACAATTGATCGGGCGGGGCAGTTCAATCGCGGCGTAAAATCTGGTCTTGCGGAAGGCCATGTTTTTCACGCTTCATCAAAGACATCGTCTGCGTCTCGAATGGTGTAGCGATAGCCCTGTTCGGTGAGGAAAGTCTGGCGGTTTCGGGCAAATTCTTGTTCGCGGGTATCGCGCGTGACGAGGGTGTAAAAATGAGCCAGGCTACCGTCGGATTTGGGACGCAGAATGCGCCCGAGGCGCTGGGCTTCTTCCTGGCGCGATCCATAAGTGCCAGAAATCTGAATGGCGACGCTGGCGTCGGGCAGATCGACGGCAAAATTGGCGACTTTGGATACGACGAGGATCTTGATTTTGCCCTTTCGAAATGCTTCGTAGAGGTGGTCGCGGTCTTCGGTAGGGGTTTTGCCCATGATTAACGGGGCGTCGAGTTCTCGTGCAATATATTCGACCTGGCGGATGTATTGCCCAATGACGAGGATCTGGTCGCCCTCGTGTTTTTTGAGCAGGTGCTTGACCATGTGGATTTTGTCGGCATTTTCCGATGCAATGCGGAATTTTGCGCGTCTGTCTGCTATGGCATAGCTGAGCCGCTTGCCCTGAGGCAATGGCATGCGAATTTCACAGCATTCCGCGGTTGCTATCCAACCACTGGATTCGAGTTCTCGCCAGGGCACATCGTATCGCTTGGGTCCGATGAGCGAAAAGACATCGGTTTCGAGGCCATCTTCGCGCACGAGGGTGGCTGTGAGGCCCAGACGACGCCGGGATTGCAATTCGGCGGTAAAGCGAAATACAGGCGCGGGAAGCAGGTGAACTTCGTCGTAGATAATGAGGCCCCAATTGCCCTGATTGAAAATGCCGAAGTGGGGGAAGTCTTCCTCCCTGCTCTTGCGATAGGTCAGGATATTGTACGTGGCAATAGTAACGGGCCGAATCTCTTTGCGCTCGCCAGAATATTCGCCTATCTGGTCGTCGGTGAGGCTCGTTTTGTCGATGAGTTCTGCTTTCCACTGGCGAGACGCCGTGATATTGGTGGTCAGGATCAGAGTTTCGCACTGGAGGGTATTCATCGCGGCCATGCCCACAATGGTTTTGCCCGCGCCGCAGGGCAAGACTACTGTGCCGCTTCCGCCATCGGGACCGCCGCCCGCGTGGAATATATCGACGGCCTCGCGCTGATAATCGCGCAGCGCAAAGGGATTGCCCGATAGCGCAGTCTGGCGATGTTGAAATTTGAGCGTTCTACCTCTGAGATATCCCGCGCGATCTTTGACCGGGAATCCGATGCGCGTGAGAGCCTGTTTGAGGTGCCCTCGATAGAGAGGCAAAATGCTGATGCGATGGGCGTTGAGCCGCTTTTCAATATAGGGCTGTACGGTTTTGTGGCGACAGATTTCAAGGATGATTAGCGGGTCTTCGGAAGACAGGATGAGCGCGTCGCCTTCTTTGTCGAGATAGACTTTGCCATAGCGACTCATTGCCTCTCGGATTTCAACGCCCACATTCTGGGGAATGTCGTATTTGCCGTAGGTTTCGAGGGTGGCGATGATTTCTTCGGTAGTGACGCCGGCTGCGGCTGCATTCCAGAGCGAGAGGGGGTTGACGCGGTACGTGTGTATGTGCTCGGGGCTTTTTTCCAGTTCGGCAAAGCGCACGAGCCGATCTCGCGCCGCTTCGTATCTGGGCGAGTTGACTTCGACGAGAACCGTGAGGTCGCTCTGGATGATGAGGGGATTTTCGGGGTTATAGTTCATTTGTCTTGAAAAAACGCGTGGTGAATGGTGAAAGATTTGGCGACGAGATCCACTCTTCTCAAAATGGGGGCCTTTTTTTTGTTGGGTGAGTAAAGGCCTATGTCGATGAAAAATAGTCGGTTGAGATCGACATCGACAAAAGCATAGCTTTTGAAGGGGCCGCCTTTCCACTCGGCTTCATTTTCCCAAAGGCCCTGAAGTACTACGGCGAGTTTGCCCGCAAATTCGACCTGTCCAACGGCAACTTCGCCGTGGACGATGCGGTCGCCACCAAACCATCGTCCCATGATGTCGTCGCGCTTTTGAATAACCCAGTCTTCGGTGAGTTGATCGGGGTGTACATCGTCTTCCCAATAGACGGAAAGCCAGCGGTTGGGGTTGTCCCGGGCAAGCACGACAAAGTTGGGATAGGTTTCGAGGATGCGATAGCCAAAGGGCACGCGAACATTCCAGCCATAGGTCTCGGCGAGTTCCTGGGTGACGTCTTTGCGTTCGCCAAAGCTGTAAACATTTTCTCGCACGCTGTGATCAACGGCCTCTTCCAGGGTGCTGTACAGGCGATCGGATTCCATAAAGAGGTTTTCAATGGTGGTGTCTATATCTTTTCCCGATACGATATAGAGGGTTTGATCTTTCGCCCACACGTCTTTTTTCCATGTCACACCCGCGCGACCATCCAAAATGGTTTGTTGCACTTCGGGGCTGAGTATTTCTTTGACGAATTGCGCTGTGGGATGACTGGCATTGAGGGGCGCGATAACCATAAGGCTTTTGCGCTGTTCGTGTTTGTGTGCCTTGAGGAAATTGACATCGCCCCATGCTATTTCATAAATGCGCTCGGCTTGAGGTGTATAGATAACGGTTTCAAAAATTTCGCGGAGGGGATCTTCCAGCTTCTGCCAGTCGGTAGAGTCGGCCAGTACGATGAGTTTGCGGGCGGGACCGAGGGATTCGGGCAAGTGGTCGCCACATCCGACGCACAGGAGCAGGAAAAATGGAAGAAGGCGCATAAAACGGTACCCGGGAGAAAAGGGGAACGAGAAAAGATAAAGATAACAGGATTTGGAGACAGAAACAATGTTCAATTTTTACGAAATATAATGTCGGGGAAGACGCGCGCCGAGAAGGGAAACGACTTCGTGTGAAATATAATTTCCCCATTGGGCGAGGTCGTTTACGGTAATTTTGCGGTCGCCCTGTTGCCCGAGCAGGACGACTTCTTCACCGACGGCAACAGGCGGTATATCGGTGACATCGATCATGATGACGTCCATGCAGATCGCGCTGACAACCGGGCATGGTTTTCCGCAGATGAGGACCTGAGATTTATTGGACATCTGACGGTTGTACCCATCGGCATACCCGAGGGGGGCGAGGGCGATGCGAGAGGGGCGCGTAATTGTGTATGTGCCGCCGTAACTGAGGGTTTGGCCGGCAGAAAAGTTTCGCACCTGTGTGATCTGCGCTTTGATGGATAGCGCGGGAGAAAGCGAGAGGGCACCTGCACCTTGCGTGGGGGGGATGCCATAGGTGAGCAATCCCACGCGCACGAGGTCAAAATGCGATTCGGGCATGTGAACGGTCATGACGCTGTTGGCAGCGTGGCGCCAGGAAACAGAAATATCTGTGAGTTTGGACAGGCAGGAGGTAAATGTCTTGATCTGGTGGCGCGCTTTGTCCATGTCTTCTGCGCGTTCCCATGCCACATGTGTTGCGATACCTTCGAGTAATAAGTGGGGATTCTGGTCGATTTTTTTTGCAAAGACGAATACCTCGTCGGATAATAAACCAAGGCGCCCCATGCCGGTATCGACTTTGAGATGTATGCGGGCGCGCGTATTGTGGCGTTTGGCTGCGGCTTCCAGCGGTGGTATCGCGTCGGGATGGCCGATGGTTTGAGACAGATTGTGGGCAACGATGCTGTCGGCCTGTTCGGGCATGGTGGGTGCGAGTACGACAACGGGTGCTGTGATGCCCGCGCTGCGAAGGGCAACGCCTTCCTGCAGCAGGGCAACGCCGAGTGCAGATGCGCCGCCTTTGATGGCTGCTCTGGAGGCGGGTATGAGGCCATGGCCGTAGGCATTGGCTTTGACAATGGCCATGACCTGCGTTGTTGGCGATACGAATTGACGGACTGCGGAAATATTGTCCGCAATGGCCGATAGATTTATTTCCAGCCATGCGGGTCGGTCGGGTTGGGGCATTTAGTAGAGTACCTCAAAGCGCGATCCCAGATCGGGATATTTGTTGACTTCGATGCGCACGGGAAATGCCTGTTTGAGCGATTCGACGTGGGTAATGATCAGTATTTTTTCAAAATCGCCACTGATGGCCTGGATGGCTTCCACGAGGTGATCGAGTCCCTCGGCATCCTGGGTGCCAAAGCCCTCGTCGATGACCAGGGTGCGCAGGCGCGTGCCTGTGCGGCGAGATAGGAGCTTGGACAGGGCAATGCGAATAGAAAAGTCGATGCGAAAAGCTTCTCCGCCCGAATAGAGTTCGTAGCTGCGTTCGCCGAGTTCATCGCTAATTTTAATGTCGAGGGTTTCGCGCGTCCCCCCGGTTTTGAGGTCGCGCAGAGATTCCAGGGCAATTTGAGTGCGGTTGTCTGTCAGGCGCGTGAGAATGCGATTGGCTTCTTCTTCAATTTCTGGAATGGCCTGTTCGATGATGAGTGCCTGAATCCCGTCTTTGCCAAATGCAGTGGTCAGTTCGCGGTAGATGCGAATCTCGCGCTCGCAGGATTTGATTTTTTCCTCTACGGCGTTTTGTTCTGCGCCGAGTGCATCGCAGTGTTCAATTTGGGATTGCAGGGCGGCATTTTGCTGGAGCAGGTCGTCGCGCTGGGTGCGCATCTGTGCAATATTGTTTTCCAGAGCATTGGCTTCTTCAAGGGTTGATTCGGCGCTGTTGATGGCTTCGGTGATTTCTGTCAGGCGTTGTCGCGCTTGCCCGTCGCGCTCTGTGAGTTCTGCGAGGCGATTTTTTGCGGTGTTGGCCTGTGTTTGTGCATTTTCAAGGTCGCGTTCGGCTACTTGAAGGCGTTCGTATTGCGCTGGCGCATCTTGCAGGTCGGCGAGTTGCCGGGAGATGTGCTGGTGGTGTTCGGCATTGTAACCCAGGGAGCGGATGCGCTGGTGTACCTGCTCGCGTTCTGCCTGTTCGCTGGGTGCGTATTTGGCCTTGTTCAGCCATTGTTGTGCGAGGTCGCGTTTTTCTCGAAATGTGGGCAATTCCTCGAGGACTTTTTCACGCTGTTCTGCGGCGAGTCGGAGTTGGGCATTTTTTGCTTCGACAGAGTCGAGTGTTTTGAGTTTTTCGCGCAGGGTGCGGTGTTCTGCCGGGTTATAGGTGAGGCTTTCAAGTGTACTGCGGGCCTCGGATAGGGCGCGCGCGTCCGGACTATTCTGGGTTTGTTCGCGCAATTGGGTTTCCAGGGTTTTGATTTCGGCCGACAATGTCTCGCGGGTTTGCACGGCATTTTCGGCTTCTTTTAGTGCGGCTTCGGCCTCGGCGAGGCGTTGGGTGATGTCTTCGCGCTGTGCGAGCAGGTTTTTAATTTTTTGATAGTGATGTCTGTGCTGTTCGCGTTCTGCTTCGGCTTTTTGAATATCCGATTCCAATTGTGTGATCTGCGTCCGTTGTTCTCTCAACTGCTTTGCGAGTTTTGCCGATACTTCTTCGCGGTGGGCCTGGTCGAGTTCGCTGCCGCACAGAGGACATGAAGCATCCTGAACATTTTGCAAAGTTTGCTGTTGTTGGGCGATGTCTTCGCGGTCCTGGCACAGGCTGTCGAGGCGTTCGCTGTTGTTTTCAATCTGAATTTTGAGGGCACTGCCTCTGTTGCGAATCTCTTCGCGTTCTGCTTCAAGAGATTGGTTTTCTTCAGCTTGTGTGCGGAGGGATTGCCGCGTTTCTCCTCGCGTTTCAATTTCGGCCACCAGCGCATCGGTTTGTTGTCTGTGGTGTGTATAGGTGTTGATCTCTACTTTTATATTCTCAATCGCACGGTCTATTTGTCGCTCGAGGTCCCGGATATTGCGCTCAACGCGCTCCCGGTTTTCGCGTATCTCTTCCCATTCGCGGTCCTGTTGTCTGGCTTTGTGCAATGCCTCGAGTTGTGCTTGAATGGTCTCGCGATCGGAGAGGAGTGCTTCTGTTTCTCGCAATGCGCGCTCTGCATCCCCAATGCGTATTTGCCATTCGCCAAGGCGGCGTTCTACTTCGTGGCGCTGGTCGGCAATTTTTTGATCGAGTTCTCCTGCGCGTTTTTCAAGTGGCCTCAATGTGTGTAGTTTTGTTTGCAGGTCTGCGTCTTCTTTTTGACATGCCCGATATTTTTTGGCGGCATTTGCGATTTCGGCGCGTCTGCCGAGGATTTCGCGGTAGGCTGCTATGTCTTGTTGCGCTTTTTCACTGACGGTTTGTTGTTCCTTCATGTCCGATTCGATGCGCGATATTTCTTTTTGCAGCGCCTCGCGCTCAGCTTCATGGCGTTCGCGTTGGGTGCGTATTTTTCGCAGTTCTTCGCGGCGATTTTCCGCGCTTTCCAATTCGCTATTACAAGCATGGAGTTGTGCATTGACGCTATCGCGCTGTGCTACAAAGTCGCCGCGTTTTTCAATGGTCTGCGCGATATCATCTTTTTTTGCGCGAGCAGTTGCAAGTTCTATATCCTCCTCGCGTGCGTGTTCTCGCGCCAGGGAAGACAGGTCATCGTAATGCGATAGGCCGAGAATATCTGAGAGGAGGGCTTTTCGCTGGCTCGCTTTGCAGCGCGTAAATTCGTCTGCGCGGCCCTGAAGGAGAAAGGCCGAGTTGATAAAGGTCTCATAAGTCATTCGCAACAGGGTGTCAATACTGGCCTGTGTTTGGCGCACAGCACTTTCTTCCGAGAGGGTTTTGTATGCGTTTGTTTCCGGGGAGTAAATTTGAAATTCGAGGCGGGTGGTCGCGCTTTTGCCGGTTTTGCGAAAGCTGCGGCTGATGCGATAGCGATCATTTTCGAGAAAAAATTCAAAATCGACCCGCATTTCAGTGGCGCCAATCCGCAGCAGGCCGTCGTTGGGACGGCGTTCACTGCCAGATTTGCGGGCCTCTCCCCACAGTGCCCAGGTGATGGCATCGAGCAAGGCGGATTTGCCGTGTCCATTGCGACCGGATATGCAGGCGACGTGAAAGCCCGAAAAATCGAGTGGGGGCACGTTTTCGCCGTAGCTGAGAAAGTTCTGCAGGGAAAGGCTTATGGGAATCATTCGCCACCTCTGAGTTCTGCTTCGAGTTGCGCGCCGTAATTTTGAAGGTCTTTTTCGATGTCTTTGAGGTCGGGGTGATTGTGCAAATATGCGTGGAGCGCGTCTTTTATGCCCATGTCTTCTGAAATATTGGCTCTGCGCAGGTGTTTTTGTGCCCTGGGTTTGGGCGCAATGCTGGCGATCATGAACGCTTCTTTGAGCGCGTTTTTGATGGCTTTGAGGTCAACGGTATCTGTGCGATCGCCGGGCAAATCGTAGATGACGCGCACAATGGCATCGGTCAAGGTGTGTTTGTCGATGGCTTTGAGTATGGCTGTTGTAAGGTCCTGGTCTGGGGCGATGTCAACCGATATCGTGGAAAAGGGACGGGCTGGCGTGCTTACAAATTTGTAAGATGTCGTCCGCCCTGTATTTCGAGTCTCTATTGTGACCAGGACGACGCCTTTGGTTTCCCGTTCTTCGCCAAAATCTATGCGTTCAATGCTGCCAGAATATACGACAGGGGGTTGGGCATTGAGATTGAGATCCTGAAATTTGTGGATATGACCCAGGGCGACGTAGTCAAAGGCGGGATTGGCGAGTGTGCTGGTGAGAAAAACGGGATCGCGTCCAATTATTGCGGTTTGTTCAGAGCCGGACAAGGTGGCGTCGGCAGCAGCGAGATGGCCTACGAGAACGGCGGGGATATCGGGATTGACCTTTGCGGCCAGACGCTCAATCAGGAGGGCACCCAGGTCTTGAAGTTTTTCGACGACTTCTTCTTGCGACAGGTTGTGATAGGGGCCCTGGGTCAACAGGCGGCTGCGGTGTAGCCAGGGCAAGCAGGCAACTTGAATGGGTCCAGATTTTGTGTCAATGGGGATGAGGCGGTCTTCAGTGGCAATGTGGACGCCTTTAGTGCCCAGTGTACCAAAGATGTCAACGGATGAGGCTTTGCCATAAGAGACGGGGCTATCGTGGTTGCCGGTGATCATGACGATGGGGATTTCGCGGGCACTGAGCATGTGAATGAGGGATGCAAATTCGCGCTGGTGCGTGGGCGTGGGATCGCACGAGCGATAGGCGTCTCCGGCGAAGATGACGAGATCGACATCTTCTCTCATAGCTTCTTCAAACGCAAATCGAAGGCTTTTGATAAAGTCTTGTAAGCGCGTGTGAAGGCCTGTACCCGAATCGAGACGGCCGTAGTTTTCAACGCCAATATGGGTATCGGCAACGTGTAGAAATTTGATGGACATAGCAAGAGAAGTTGTTATGGGGAGGGAGAGGATAGGAGAAATTTAAGGAAGAAACGAGAACGTGGAAAGAGCAAAGTTGCACACAGCACAGGTTTATGGGCTTACCTCTGGCGAGAGTTTTACTTTAATCTGCAGGTTTGTGACGTCTGTGAAGTGAATCGCCAGTTTTCTGCGGCCCTTGTTATCGGCCTGTTCGGGAGTGGGGGAGGTGGGCAAAGGAGTTGCGGCGAGGACTGTGAATACGGCGTCGGATGGCGATAAAATTTCCGCTTTGAGATGTTTGCCTCTGCGCGTTAGAAGGGCGGTTTGACCGTCGAGTTTGATACTGGCTCTCGCGTGCATGAACCACCAGAGTTCAGAAGGGGATTTGGCTTCGATGTCGTCGGTGATTACGACGTGATTTCGGTCTATTATCTCAAAGGTGCGCTGCGCGTGTGTCACATTATCGGCATAAACATCGGTGAGGTCGAGAACAGCAGTCGCATGATTGGGCGCAGCGTTAAAGGTCGTGATGGGGCATTCGGCTTTGGGATTCTGGTCCGGACCATTGCCGGGGTTGAAGACGAGGGTGTTGTGGCCTTCGGCGCGGATGCGATAAAATTCCCACCGTTGGCGTTTGTTGCGATGTCTTTGATAGGTTTCGCGTTCTGTGCCCGAGTCGATAGCCCATCGCTCGCCAAGTGCTTCGAGGATGAACGTGCCCTGATCGAGGTGCCGGTGCATGCCAAGGTTGTAATTACCGCCGGCCTGAATGCCAAGGACGAGGGCATGGGGATCGGTCCAGGAAGAACGCAGGGTGGCGACATCGGCTTTGCGAAAGTGTTTGTCGAGGGGGAGGGTGCTCGGGTCGAAGTCTTTTGCGCGGTCGTCGAACCACAGCAAATCGAGCACTGTTCCCCTGCCGTATTGTCTGAGCGTATCGTAGCGAAACCAACTGTAGTGTTGTATGTCGTAGTGCTTGCCCATCCAGAAGTGCATGGGAGAACTCACCCGCCGCAACCCGCAATCGGCAAAGTCAAAGCTGTAGCGATCTGCTCCCGAAATATAAATTTGATAATCTCCGCTCTCTTTGAACCCGGGTATAGCCGTGAGATCGAAATCCGTGCCGAGTGCGCTGAACAGGCTGGACAAAAAGAGCACATTGTAACGCGCACCATAATCCCAATAGGTCACGCCTTCGATACCCGCGCCATCCGGGGCGTAAAAATTCATCGATAGGGGAATGCCTTTGATGCCTTCGTGGAGAATTTCGCTGGCGAGTTCTGGTTCTTTATCGGCTATGACGAGCGCGCCCATGCCAAGCCCACCGTTGCAGACCTGGTTCCAGTTGTTGTGACTGCGCGTCCACCAGGCGTTTTCGCGATAGCCTTTTAAGCCGGGTTTGAGCCCCTTTTCAACGATGGCGTTGCGAAGGATGTGACGCTGGTCTTCTGTCCAATGGTCGTATAACCAGTCGTATCCAACGGCAAAGGCATAGGTCATTTCTGCGGTGTCGAGAAAGTGATTGGGGTTCCAGTCTTTGAATTGCGCCGCGGCTTCGAGTTCGGCCCAGGCGCGATCTAAGTAGGGTTTTCCGCCTTCCATGAGATAGATAAAGGCGAGGTGCCTTACGCGCTCTTTGACGCGACGGCTGGTGGAGAGCAGGCGCCTTCCGTCCGGGATGCTGTATTTCGATGGTTTTTGCGCGAGTATTTCCCGGGTTTCTCGCTTGACCCGGCGGTAGATTTTGGCGGCGATCGTATCTCGATCGATTTGCTCTTTGATGCGCGAGAGGATGTTTGCATCTATCATCAGACGCGGGTGGCCGGATTTCAGGGTCGTTAGGATCCGGTCTCGATTTGGGGGTGTGAATGCTTCTGTGTGTGTTTGGATACTCAACATGAGAATGATTATTATCGCGATTGATTTCATGATGTCCTTTTAACGACAACGAGTTCGCCCAGCCTCACCGAGCGAACCCGTTTGTGTATGGCCTGAGATATTACAGGCATTTAGCTGTCTGTATTTACCTTAACGCCTTTTTTTGTCAAGGCGGGAATATGCGTCTTCATCGATGCCTCGTTCAGAGCGTTGCGCCTGATATTCAGTGTTGCCAGGTTAGCCAGTCCAGCGGCCGGTGCGAGATCTGCAACTTTGTTGTTGGCGATGTTCAGGGTTTTCAACTCAGCCATCCCCGATACTGCCGAAATATCCGAGACTTTGTTACCAGAGAGATTCAGCGTTCTCAATTTGGTCAAGCCCGACAATGCCGAAATATCCATGACGTTGCGGTTCGCATTGAGATTCAGCGATCTCAGGTTGGTTAATTTAGCAAGTGCCGAGACGTCGGAGACATTATTGCGAGTAAGGTTTAGTGTTCTCAGTTTTTTCAAGCCGGCAAGTGCCGAGATGTCGGAGACAGCGTTGCTGTTGACGACCTTATTCTCCACGCGCGTAGCACCGAGGTTCAGTACTGTCAAATTTTTCGCGTGCTCGAGTCCGCTCAAATCGCTGATGTTTGCATTCTGGGCGACAAGGCGTCGCAATTTTGCCATGTCAGCCGTGGTGATCACCGCATCGCTGGCCATGTTCAGGGAATCCGCAACAACCGCACGCAGATTGGCGTCGGCGATCATGGCTGGTTTTGGCTCCATCTTTTTAGCATTTTGCTCGCTCTTCAGGTGATGGCCCGCGTCGCTCGCGCTATAGCTGCATGCAATGAAAAGTGCGAGGATCAGGGGGAGATGTCGATACTTCATGGTTTTTCCTCCAGATGGGGGTGAATGAGGCACGTGAAGTGCCTGTACTGAATTGCTGAGATACTGAGCACTTGTGACGTAACAACTTACGAGAGATTTCCTCCTTTCTGGCGTGGATGCGTGTTTCTCTGTGCTCTAATCGGGAAATAATAACATGGAAGTGTTTGATTATCCACTAAAAAATAAGGGGTAGGAGAAGAGAGAATAACTAACGCTTGAGGTCGAGTTGTGCCGACCAGGAGGAGGTGCGGTGATGGCTGTAGCGCGTTGACAGACGGAAATGCGTGGTTGCCCAGGTGAGGCGTAGGCCGCGATTTGTGCCGTCTCCCGAGAGGGTGAGCAGGCGTATGCCACCCCAGACATCGGGTTCGACGTCGTAGATACGCGCGTTGTAGGATGAGATTTTGTGGTGGGTGGCCCATAGTGCGAGGGAGAAGCCCGTAGATTTGCCGAGTTGAAGACGAAGCCCGGCGGCGTTTCCCGATGTACCGGCGTGAGCGCGCTGGAGCCAGGCGGTCATGGTGCGGGTGGGGCGTTTGTAGATGAGCGCGAGGCGAAGGCTTTGGCGGGGTACGCGATTTGTCGCATTTCTGGCATCGGCGGTCAGGCGCGTAGAAAACCCCCTGCTGAAGCGGTAGTTAAAATTGAGTCGCAGGCGAGCACCGCGTTCTGGCAGTGCGCTTTTCTCTGGCCTGAGCTGACCGTGACGGTCGAGGGCGATATCGATGCGTTTGCGTTTTGATATGCGCCAGGTCAGGCCAAAGAATGCGCCCCATTCGTTGTTCGGGGGAGAGCTATAGGCGGCATAAGGTGCGCCGTGCAAGCTGTGGAAATCTGCGCCATAGCGTCTGCCAATGAGATGGAGACGCAGGGTAGGTGTGCCAGCGACGAGGCCGGTTATGAGAGCTCTATGAGCTATTTCGCCAAATAGGGCGATGTGGTCGGTGCGGTAGAGGGCGTTGAGGCTGAATAACAAGCCTGCCTGAGCAGTGCGCGGTACAACGGATTCGCTGGCTATGTCAGATGCTACTGGATTGAAGGCCGTGTTGAGGATTGTCAATCCTACGCGTTTTTCTGAGGAGCCAATGGCTATGTTTGCGCCTGTGAGGCGTTCGCGAAGCGCGTTTTTGCGCGCTTGTGAGGTTTCGGTGTGGTGAAGGCCGCTGGTGTAGATGCGCGTGTTGGCGCCAAAGGTCGCATCCCATGTCATTCGCCCATACATCAGGCTCCAGAACAAATGGGTGTGTGAGCCGCTCAGGTAAATGCCGCGCAGGGCACCGTGTTCTATACTGGTGCGGTTGCCTGACCGCGTGGCATTGCGGGTGCGTGCATAGCTCAAGCCGGTTGCACTACGTGTGCGGCGTGAAAAGAGCAATCCCTGTCCCCATTCAGGACGCACGTCTCCCAGGATGATGTTGACGTGGGAAAAAGGCAGGGCAATATAGCCAGTGGCGTGATCGGTAAGGGTTGGTTCTTCAGGGTCGCGCTCTGTAAGAAAAAAGGCAGAGAGACGTGTGGGCGAAGTGATTTCGAGGCGCTGGTAGAGGCGCATGTCGCCAAAGCTATTGGCGCGTTTGGAAGGACGCGAGACGCGGGATGTGTATTGCAAACGCCATGGGCGCAGGGGTGCGATGGACAGATAGGGCGCGATGAGGTCAATGTGCTCTGCCGATAAGCCCTGCACCTGGGCGAGTTCCGCAAGGGTGCGATAGGGGCGATGGGCGATGATTTGTCGGGTGAGTTCTGGGGTGAGACCGGGCAGAATGAGCAGGTCTTTGGCACTTACACGGTTGAGCTCAAGACGCATGCCTTCGAGGTCGCGCAATAAGTCGTTATAGGCTTCGGCTTCGCTTTCGGTGTAGATGGCGGGCGGTTGCGCGAATAGGAGTGCGGGAAGGCACAGGGTGAACACAATGTGCCATGCGAGCGTGCGGATGTGAAAGATGTGTTCTGGCATTGGGGCCATTTGCGATGTAAAGGTCTGAATTTACAGTAAGTTGTTGTATTACTGCAATAGACCTTAAGCAAACGGTATGCCAGTCTCACTTCTTATACGGTTCTATTCTGCGATTTCGGATGGTGAGCATATACATCCAGGCATTTTCCCGATGGCCTTTGCCAAAGGATATTTGGCCGGTTGCACCGGGTATATCTGTGAGGCTCTCAAGGCGATCTCGCAGGCGGTCTCGGGTGGTGCCGCCCGCGTTTATACCGTGCAGGATGGATAGCATGGCGTCGTATCCGAGGGCAGCAACGATATTCTGTTCCTTGCCAAAGCGCGAGCGGTACGCGTTGACAAAATTTTGGACGGATTCGAGATGGCTCTGGTCGTAGTATTTTGCGACAAAAATAGCGCCATCGACGTAATTCCCGCCATCGCGAGCCACTTCATCGTGGTTCCAGCCATCGCTGCCGAGTACCTGGGAAGAGACGAGGGCGGAATGAAATTGGGGGGCGATGAGTAAGATGTCTTCAGCACCACCGGCAATGAGGATGCCGTCCAGGGCTTCGACGACTTCGAGTTGCACGGTGTCCGGGTCAACTACAACGGGTGGGGGAGGGGCAACGCGTATGTTGCCGAGGATTAAAGAGTCAATTTCCGAAGCGAGATCGTCGGGCGCTTGAAGTGCCAGTCCCGCGATGCGTATGCGTTCAAATTGGCGGCGATAATCCGTGGTGCCCGGTTCGTACCATTCTTGAATGAGCACTTCGGCACCGAGGTCTTCGGCTTTGATGGCAAATTCGCGGGCGATGCTCTGACCATAATCATCTCGGGACGCGAGTGAGGCCAGCGTTCGCAAACCCTGTTTATTCACGGCGTGTTGTGCAATGTGTCTGCCCTGTGCGCCTGGCGTTGCATTGACCTGGAAAATATAGGGACTGAGGGATGCAATGCCGTCGTCTGAGGCTGTTGGGGCCACCAGGGGCACTTTTTGGGCACTTAGCATAGTTGCGATAGGCGTGGTTACCGCGCTTGTGAGTGCGCCGATGATGGCGAGTACATCGCGTTCTTCAACAAGGCGCTTTGCTGCGCGTGCTGCGCGAATGGGATCGCCTTCGGAGTCTTCAAATATGAGTTCGACCTGGTCGTTAGATGCGAGGGGATTGCGGTCTCTCGCGAGTGTGATGCCGTTGCGAAGGTCTTCGCCGCTTGGGGTGCCCAATGGGGCGATGACGCCAATTTTATAGCGCGCATTTTGGGGTTCTGGAGTGGGTTGGGACGGTGTGCGTTGGGTCATGAGGATTTGCCGCGCAAGCGCGGCGAATTGCCCATTTGGATGGTGCTCGAGAAAGAGGGTCAGGTATTTGTTGCCCTTTTCTGGAGCGCTGAGTTTGACGTGCCAGTGCGCTTTGCCAAAGGCAATGGCTTCGTCGATGATGGCGCGATTAAAGTCGGTTTTCAAATTTTCGACTTCACTATCTGGCAGTTTTTCGCTGCCAGATAATTGGCCCAGGCGGTCGGCTGCACGCGCTTTGAGGTGTATGTCGGCGCTGCTGGTGAGCACACGCGCATATTGTGTGACGGCGTTGTAAATATGGTGCTGGTGAAAATAACAGTCGCCAATGATTAGATCGGTTTCAGAGATGTATCGGCTGCTCGGGTAGTGGTGTTGAAGCTCAATGGCCGCGGTCAGAGCCAGATCGTACGCTTTCAATTTGTAATGCGATTTTGCCAGCATGAATCTCGCGGCAGAGGTGCGCTGGTTGGGGGGGTATTTTTCGACGAGTTCTATAAACCCATCCCGGGCGTCTGATAATTTGTCTTGAATATAATGGGCAATTGCGCGCTGGAAGAGGGTTTCCGCTTTATGGCTGTACATCTCACCCGATATCTGGGTAGAGAAGAGGATGAGAAACAGGAGTGTGGATAATGTTTTCATTGAACAAAATTGATAAAATCTTCTGGGTGCAGTTTTTGAAGTCTCTGCTGAAGGAGTCCGGGGGGATGGTTTTTGGACAATTCGATACTTTTTTTTATGACTTTTTCGTCAATGTAGATTGGCGCGTCAAATTTGAGTGCCATCAAGATCGCGTCGCTGGGGCGTGCGTCGAGTTCCAGAGGGGTTACGGGGGAAATGAGATGCAACTGCGCGCGATAGATGTGGTCTATAATGTCTGTGATGAGCGCGTGTTGAACGCTGGCTTGCAGGTTTTTAATAACCGTTTTGATCAAGTCGTGTGCAAATGGACGCGGCGGTTTGAAATTTTCGCCTGCGATATGAAGAGCAAGCGAGAACATTTCGCCCATTTGAATCCATATTGGCACGCAGTGGTCGCCGTCTTTTTGTTTGAGCATAACAACCGGCTCTTCAAATTGGCGGTCGATAAATATGCCTTCGATTTGGGCTTCATAGACCATGGACGCGACCTCTGTCAGTTTTTAAAAATATATGGGAGGGCAATGGTAGGGTCAAGCGATCAGTTCTTATATTTAGCCCAAAACGAGTGATACGGCAAGCCAGCCGCCTACGGGAATGATATTGGAGATGAGTTTGGGGTGGTTGGCAACGCGGCGGTTGTAGTCCTGTATGCCGCGGCGGCCATCCCCTTCGGATAGTGCGCGGTGTGCATGTCCGTGGCCATTGGCATTGTCGGCGATGATGAGGCCGCCCGGGCGCGTGTTTTCAAGGGAAAAGTCGAGGTATTTGGGATAGCTTTCTTTGTCTGCGTCGATGAAGATGAGGTCAAATGGTCCGTCTTGCACTGCGTCTTCCATGAGTTTTGTCCCGTCGCCAAGGCGTACGTCTGTTCGGTTTGATAACCCGGCTTTTTCGTAGTTGCGCCGCGTGACATCGGCGTGTTTGGGTTCAATTTCGAGGGTGATGAATTGCCCGTCTTCGGGCAGTGCACGGGTGAGCCAGATCCCCGAATAACCCGCGAGCGCGCCAAATTCGAGGATTTTTTTTGCGCCGATTGTTTTGGCGAGCAAATACAGGGTTTGTCCGGCTTCGGGGCTGACTGAGATTCGGGGAATACCCTGTTCGGCAGCATCGGGCATGATGTTTTTGAGCAAGTCGTCTTCGCGGGCGAAGACTTCCCGTTTGTATGTGTCGAGATCGGGATAGGATTGTTGCATTGGGTTATCCTTTCATTGCACGCTTTTAGAATGTAATTCTTCTGCCTTCTTTTGCCGATTGATACGCGCCGAGGATCATTTCAACGGAGACGCGACCCTCTTCGGGGGAGACGCGCTCATCGCTCAGGCCACGGATATAGTTGATGAATGGACGGGGTATGGCGGCGATGCGCTCGCCCTGCCCCTTGGGTATGTCCATTTTGAATTCGGTCCAGCGATCATCACCTCGGCGGATGTATTTGAGTGGTACGGCGTCTTCTGATCGCGGCGCAGAAGTGGAAGGCGCGTCGCCGTAGTCCTGGATGAGGGTTCCTTCGTCGCCGTAAATTTCAGTGGTGTTGACGCCTGCGGCAGTGGTGGAGCCGTTGAATAATATGCCCATTATGCCGGTTTTAAAACGGAAGATGGAGACGCCGTTATCGTCGGGCGCTGTATCTGTCACGATGTTGTCGATTTCGGCCATTACTGAGACGGGGCGTCCAAAGATCCAGTAGAACCAGTCTGCGGCATGGGTGGCGTCGTCGAAGTACATTCCGATATTGGCTATGGGATCGAGGTGCCATCTGGACGCGCCAGTGACAAAGTGGGGGTTGAGCAGTACGGGGATGCAATGTCTTCGGCGGACAACCGCGATATTACCAACTGTGCCTTTGTCAACGAGTTCCTTAATTTTGCGGTTGACGGGGTCCTGCCGCATCTGAAAGGCCATGCTGAATTTGACACCCGAGTTATTTACGGCTTCGGTGATGCGGTCGCAATCTTCAAGGGTAGTGGCCATGGGTTTTTGTAGCAGGATGTTTTTACCCGCTTGAGCGGCCACTATCGCGTATTCTGCGTGGCGATTGGTCTCTATGCCGATCATAACGGTGTCGATGTTTGGGTCGCTGAGTACGGCATCTGCGGATGTGCGAAATTTCATGCCGAATTTTTCAGCATTTTCGCGTCCGCGATCTGTGTTGTCGTCCCATGTGGCGATGAGTTCGACATCGTCAAAATGCTGCATTTGGCCGCAATATGTGTTGATGTGTCCGTGTGCGTGGCTGATGACGCCAATGTGAACCTTGTCCATAAATGTCCCTCATTTTACGTAAACAACGGTTTCGGTGTCGAGCGACTCAATGGCTGCGGCAATGACTTTTTGCGCGGCGAGTCCTTCTTCGCCCGAGCCGTCGATGTCTTCGGGTGCAACCCCGTCGCTGACCTGTCGGAGAAATGTGCCGATGCGGTCGCGGAAGGTGTCGATAAAGTCGCCAAATCCTCCAAAGGCCGGGTCAGTGTACACGGTTTTTTCGAGGTTGCCCGCCGGATAGAGGGTGAGTTCGTGCCACATGTCTTCGAGGACGAAGCGGCCACCTGTGCCGGCGACTTCGCAGCGTTCCATGGGGTGCCCGCGCGCGATGTCATAACTGCCCGTGAGTGAGCCGACCACGCCATTTTCAAAACGCATGTTGAACTGCGCAGTGGACCATATTTGGCGCCCGGGTGCTTTGGTGGCGAAACAGTGGACCGCTTCGATATCGCCGCAGAAATAGCGCATGACGTCGATGGTGTGTGGGTGGAGTGCTTTGAGGTGATAATACGGCGAGCTTTCCGCCGGGTTCATGATCCACATCGCCATATTGATAAAGAGCAGATGGCCCAGGCGCCCTTCATCGACCCATTTTTTTGCAAGGCGAGCAGCAGGGGTAAAGCGGTGGTTGAGGTCAATGCCATAGCAGACGCCCATTTCTTTTGCTTTGGCGACCATTTCTTCGCCGTGGGAAATATTATTTGAGATGGGTTTTTCGCCCAGGACGTGACAGCCAGCTTCGATGGCTTGTATGGTGGGCGCGTAGTGATCGCTGCTGTATTCATATCCGCCCGTGGCTACGCTTACCACATCGGGTTTGAGTTCTTCAAGCATTTTCGGAACATTGTAAAAAGCGGTGACGCCGAGGCGTTGTGCGGCCGCATTGGCGCGGGTTTCGTCGATGTCGCATACGCCCACGAGATCGGATAGTGGGTTTTCTATATAAATATCAGCGTGCCGGTTGCCAATTGGTCCCAGCCCGATGACACATACACGTAGCATAAAGGAACTCCATATTTGGATTGGTGCTCAATCGTCCAGTGTTTGACGGCGACGGGAGAGTTTTACTTTTTATTTAAGCATAAATTATTTTTCGTCAAGATGTTTGCGAGGCGGGGTACAACTTTGGCAGGTGTACTATTTTTGGTTTGCAATAAGGTATTTTTCCTTGCCAAGTGTGTTTGAATCCGCTAAATTACGGCGTCCATATTTTTGAAATTCGGCGGAGTTTATTATTTTTACAAAATGCTATGAAGCGCGAAAGAATACATTATAACACGGTGCGCGAAATTTGTTTTTCGCCAGAAGATATCGCTCGCCTTTCCGATAATTTACAGGAAAACGGCGCGCCGTGTCATATTCGCCATTTAATGCCCGGCGAGGCAGATCCCGTGCGTTTGGCTCAGGTCAAAGACATCATCGAGACGGTGCTGACGGGGCGCAAGTACGAGGTTTTGTTGCTGCGCTCACAGGGCAAGACTTTTACAGAGATCGCGCTGCTTTTAGAGATCTCAAAAAGTGCGGTGCAAAGTCACTACCGTATCGCCATACGGCGAGTACAACGCGCTCTGGGTATCGTGCCCAGGCAAAAGGTCAAACCCCCATCACCATCGACGTATTCCATGGTCTAACTTTCCTCTCTCTGTTTTGTCAATCAGGTTCCGCTTTGTGCGCGACCTGTTTTTTTTTGCCCAGGCCTCCAGTCCCTCGCCTTTTTCTTGTCTTTGTTTCATTCATGTGTATCTTTGGTGGTCATTTAAGTTGTCAATCGCACTTTTTCATTTTTGAAAGGAGCTTTCCATGGCTGTATTTCTTCATACGCGCATTCGCGTGAGCGATTTGGACAAGTCGATCCAGTATTATTGCGATCACTTTGGTTTTGTACTAAAAAGCCGTTCGGATAAGTCACCAGCGGGCAATCAGATCTGCCATCTGGAATTGCCGGGCAACGAGCATACGTTGGAATTGACGTATTCCGATGATTACGAGTTGAATGTGCCCGAAGATTTGATGCATTTCGCTATCGGGGTGCCCGATTTGATCGCTTTTTGCGATGAGCTGGAGAAAAAGGGACTCGAGATCTGGCCCGGCGATTGGCGAGAGACATTCCCCACAGGGCGCAAAATGGCGTTTGTCGATGATCCCGATGGGTATGAAATTGAGTTGTTGGAGAGGTAAAATACGAGGGATTGCCTGACTGAAATAAGGCGGTCCCTCAAGTTATTTTAGGCTCGGTAGGAGAGAATGGTATGGTAACGGTTACTTTTGAACTACCAGAAGATGTGCTTTCTTCTGTGCGGAAAGGTCCCGATCATTTCACCCGGGAATTGCGTCTGGCTGCCGCTGTGAAATGGTACGAGATGGGGGAGGTTTCTCAAAGCCGAGCGGCTGAGATTGCTGGACTATCCCGCAGTGAGTTCATAGAGGCATTGGGCCGGTTTGAGGTTTCAGTATTCCAATACAACGTGACCGAAATTGCGGAGGAACAGATCAAATTAGAAGACGGGAGTTTGTCATGACCAGACAGTTGACTGCAATTATAGAACGCGAAGGTGATGGCTACGTCGCCCTCTGTTCTGAGTTAGATATCGCGAGTCAGGGAACAACTGTGGCTGAATCTCGAGAAAATTTGAAGGAGGCATTAGAATTGTTTTTTGAGACGGCTTCAAACACCGAAATTCAGCATCGGTTGCACGATGGAGCGGAACATTAGAGTAAATTAAATTGCAAGGGGAATGAGCTGTGCAGCACCGTCATTTAAACCATCAAAATTTCACACTCGCCGCGATAGACGATGTGATTCGTCGTGGTCGGTGGGACGATTGGGCTGAGTTGCGTCGTGCGGCTCTTGAAGACCGCGCCCTGCTCGACAAGATCGAACGCGTTTGCGCCCATTGTGTTTCTGATCCATATGCCCAACGTCATCACTTTTGGATGAATTATGTCAAAAAACATCGCGGTACTTCCTGAATGTTTATTCGATTATATCTGCGAACAGAATAACTCAGTTCAAGAGTGATGTTACCCAATTTAACCGTGCGTTCGGCACAAACCTCTGATAAAAAAGCCCTTAAAGAACTGATAGAACTGATTGGGCCACAATGTATTATAGAGCTATCAATTAGACGCGTTTCCATAGATGTGGAGCAGGCACTTGTGGCTGTGCAGGGCGATTGTGTGATTGGGTTTGTGGCGTGGTTGCAGGATGAGATGCAGGCTGTGATTGTGGGGCTTGGGGTGCGTGTCACGCATCGGGGTTTTGGCGTGGCAACGCGGTTGGTCAATGCACTGATAGAGCATTTGCGAGAGGTGGGGGTGCGGTTGTTGGAGGTGGTTGTACCGTGCGATAGGGTTGGTGCGATAGGGGTGTTTGAATCGGTGGGGTTCAGGCGGTTGGGATGCAGTGCTGCAGACTGCGTTATATTTGAGTCTCGCTTGTGGGGACGCAGAAATCGGGCAGATGGATTTGCGTGATGACGAATAGACGAATAGACGAATAGACGAACCCCACCCAACCGCCCAAAATCACTACGAGCTTCGATTCGTTGATTCGCAGATTCTTTACAGGAGGTGAGAGATGCGCGGTTGCATCTTTTGCCTCCTGTTATTAGTTTGGTGATGTTGGGCAGGTGATTGAGAAAGGTGGATTATGGCCGAAGTTCAAGTCTCAAATGCAACAGATGCGGCAACGCGCGAGGGCATCACGCTCAGGGCTGTTCTTTTTGGGTTGGTGATGGTGTTGTGGATTGCGTTTTGGAATACGCATGCCGAGTATATCGCCCACACATCGCGTATGAATATCAGCCATTTTCCGATGGTATTGTTGTGTACATACATACTGGTGGTGTTGCTGAATCAGCTGGTGCGCTGGATAAAGCCCCGATATGCACTGTGTCAGACCGAGTTGCTGGTGGTGCTGGCAATGGGGCTTTTGGGCGCGGCTATTCCCGCGTATGGTTTGACGAGTTTTTTCCTGGGCATGATTTCGGTGCCGCATTATCTGGCGACGCCCGAAAATCAATGGTCGGAGTTTGTCCATCCGCATTTGCCCGATTGGCTGGTGCCGAGCAACGAAGGCTATGCCATGCAATGGCTTTACGAGGGCCTGCCTGCGGGGCAGTCCATTCCCTGGGATGTGTGGGTTGTGCCGTTGTTCTGGTGGTTGAGTGTTGTTGCGGCCATTGTTCTGGCGTCTATCGCGCTTTCGAGTATGTTGCGAAAACAGTGGTCTGAGCACGAGCGCGTGGCCTATCCCGTGCTCGGTCCGCCAGTAGAACTGGCTTCAGCGGCTGACGCGCCAAAGCGGGAAGGTATTTTGTACAATCGGTTGTTCTGGATCGGATGCGGCCTGATTTTTTTTGTGAAGGCGTGGAATATTATGTCGTATTTCAATCCCGGTATTCCCATTATCTGGTTGGGACAGCAGTGGTTTTATTTTGCCCGATTTTATCCCCCACAGCATACAGGGGTGAATTTTTTTACGATTGGCTTTGCGTATTTTGCCAATGTGGATGTGTTGTTTTCCATTCTGGTCTTTCATCTTTTGTATCTCAATGAGATTGCTTTTTTTCGCAGGATTGGTTTCACATTGTCGGCTAAGACAGGTCCCGGCGATGCGGTGGCTGGCCTGCAAAGTGCCGGCGCGTTTATCGCTCTGGTTTTCTGGACTTTCTGGACGGCGCGGTTGCATTTGAAAGAAGTGTTTCGCAAGGCCTGGTGGGGCGATGATACCGTGGATGATTCGGATGAGTTGATGTCGCATCGCATGGCGGTTATTTCGCTTGTTATCAGCGTGTTGTTCATGTTGTTGTGGTTGCACACGATGGGTTTGGAATGGAAGTTTGCGTGTCTGTTAACCCTGGGTTTGTTCATCGCTTATGTTGGGCTTGCTCGCATTATTGCCGAGACTGGCGTGGTGTATATGAGCATGCCGATCAACGAGGCCGGGTTCACAGATTTGTTTTTTCATCCGGCAGATTATTCGGCTGGAGCGCGTACTTCAATCACATTATTCTCTTCTCTGCGCTGCCAGAGCAAGGCGATGTTTATGGTGCCTCTGGTTCACATTGCAAAGTTGGGCGAGTTGATCCAGCAGCAAAAGGGGCGTTTGTTGATGGTCGTGCTTGTGACGCTTATCGTCGGGATTGGATGGACGGTGATTCTGACGATTTTTTTGAGTTATACATACGGTGCGTATAATTTTAACGATCTTCCATTTACGCGGTATCCGCCGCGCGTGTACGACGCTCTGGTCAAAGCGTTAAAAGAAGTGCCTGAATACAAACCCGAACGCTATTTGTTTTTAGGTGCTGGGGCGCTCATTTTTAGTGTTATGAGTTTTTTGAGGTATCGCTTTACGTGGTGGCCCCTGCACCCTATGGGGATGATTGTGCCGGTGGGACACGCGATGCATTCGACGATGTCTATTTTGATTGCGTGGAGTGCCAAAGCGATTATTCTTCGCATTGGCGGGGCTTCGCTTTATCGGCGCAGCAGGCCCTTTTTTGTCGGGATGCTGGTGGGCTATGGGCTTGCGGTGTTCACGTCCTATGTGGTGGATCAAATCTGGTTTCCCGAGCGCGGACATCACATGCATTCGTGGTAGGGGATATGAGCAATCAGTCTTTGGCAACACGAGCGGTGCGCGGTGCGTTTTGGACAGGCGGCGGGTTGGGCGTGCATCTCATCGTGACACTGATTTTTTTTCGGATTCTGAATCTGGAAGACATGGGATATTTCATCTGGGCACAGCGCGTTCTGGTTTTGTTTCAGATGGTGGGTGTATTGGGTCTAAACGACGCCCTGATAAAATACCAAGATGCCTCGCGGATCCATTTTTCTTCTGCTTTTTGGGCCTGTCTTTTTTTGGGGATTGCGCTTTTTGGCGGGTTTATAGCAAGTGAGTGGCTTCTCATTATCTGGTGGGGGAGAACGCCGAATATTGCGGCGTTTTTTGATATTGCAAAACCCATGGCTTTGATCATTCCCCTTGCCTCTGTTTCGGGCATTGTGAAAGCAATTCTGGCTCGAGATTTGCGTTTTCAATCCATAGCAATAAGTGAAATGATCGCCGCGTTGATTGCCGCAATTGTCGGCATTGGTCTTCTCTTTGGTGGTTGGGGTATAAAAAGTGCGGTTTGGAATGCAATAACGAGGGAGGTCGCATTGTTGGGCGGTTTGTGGATTGCCGCTGCCTGGATGCCGTCGCTATCGTTTAGTTGGGCAAAGCTGAAGGCACTTTTGCCTTTTGGATTCAATGTTTCTGGCGCAAATCTGATCAATAATATCAACAATAATCTGGACAAGGTCTATTTTGTCCCTGTTTTGCTGGGGCCAGTTGCTGCTGGTCTGTACGCTTTTGCCTATCAATACACAATGGTTCCATTGAATCGGGCGAGTGTTGTGCTGACGCGGGTGATTTTTCCGGCTTTTTCCGTGGTGCAGCGCAATAATCAGACCTTGCGACGGGGATATACGCGCACGATTACTGCGATTGCCCTTTTGTCCTGGCCCGCGCTAATAGGTGGTTTTATTTATGGACGGGAAATTTTGTTGCTGGTGAAAGGCGAGGAGATGTTGCCTGCTCTTAATCCACTCAGGCTGTTGATTTTAGCGGGTATGCTTAAAGCTGTGGGGACAGTTGTGGGATCGGTTTTTCTCGCCAAGGGAAAGGCAAGCTGGGCGTTTCGGTGGACGCTTGTAAATTTGATTGTTTTTGTGCCCGCGCTTTATTGGGGGGTGCGCTATGGTATTGATGGGATCGCCGCCGTGCTTTCAGTGGCTGCCGTGTTATTTCTCGTGGTTACGCAAATACTGGTCAACCGTTTGATTGATTTGCGAATGGTCGATTATTTCAAGTCGTTTGCCGGGCCATTTCTGACGACGCTATGGGTCGCAGTTGCACTGGTCGCGGTTCGTTTATTGACAAATTTGGGGCACGTTGAGGCTCTGTTGTTGGGTGTGGGGGGCGGGGGCATTGCTTATGCTTTTGCTGTTCGTTTGTTCGCCTGGGCATTTGTGATGCGGTTCTGGCGTGATTTAAGGGGGCAATAGATTGTGATTGTGTTGTCCGCCTGTTTATGGCATAATGCAAGCGTCTGGGTGGAAAACTAAAGGAGGCACATTTTGAAAACCTACCGCGTGGGTATTATTGGATTGGGACGAATGGGCAGCACGATTGACGATGAAGGGCATGCTGTCAAACCGTATTCTGTTGCGGCCTGTTGTGGGGTGATAGATCAACTCGAACTCGTCGCCGGCTCCGATTTGCAGGCAGATAAGCGGGCGGATTTTACCGAGCGATGGGGTGTGAAGGCTGTTTACGAAGATTACATGGAGATGGTGGCACGAGAGTCGCTCGATCTGGTGGCGGTGTGTACAACGGCTTCGGGTTTGTTTAAGCCCGCCAATGAGGCACCCGACGCGAATTTCAGAGGCGATTCGCATGCGGATTTAACCGTGAGCCTTGCCAATGCTGGGGTGCCGATGTTGTATGTGGAGAAGGCGATGGCGAGTTCGGTGGCGCGAGCAGATGAGATTTTAGATGCGGTGGTAGCAAATGGTACTGTGTTCAATACGGGTGTTTTGAGACGATTTAACGTGAGTTATCACGCCGTGCGCCGCGCAATTGCCGCGGGTGAGATTGGCGAACCCAGAGCGGCTATTCACTACGCGGCCTCATCTTTGATGCACGGGCATATCCACTCTATAGATACGCTCTCTTTTTTGTTGGGCGATCCAAAGATTGAAGCGGTGCGCGGTGAATTATTGCCGCGAGATTTTGCGATTGAGAACAATCACATTGCTTTTGATCCGAGCGCGACTTTTCAACTGCGATTTGAAAATGGCATAGAAGCCTGTTCGGTACCCGCTGGCGGATGGGAGTTTGAGGTGATGGGGACAAAGGGGTGCATCCGGTCGATTAACAATGGGGATGGCATAAAGCTCAGAAAAGTCGGTAGCCTGGTGGGCAAACGCCAGGGATGGGATGATGCAGAGGTCGCGCCCGTTGAACCAAAAAGCCATGTGGTGTCGTGTCTGGAGGATCTGATAGAAGCTTATGAACAAGGGCGTCCAACGCTGGGACATGTGGAGGTTGCCCATCATATCACAGAGGCATGTATTGCTGTGGCGGAAAGCCATCGTCGGGGGAGTTCGTGGGTTAATCTACCTTTGGAAGAACGGGATTTGTACATTTTTCACGTTTAAGTCATCATTGGGAGCGGACCATGAAAACATATCGCGCAGCACTGATTGGATGCAGTCGGATGGGTGCATTTATTGACAATGAGGTGGATCACACGCGGGCGTATTCCCATGCGGCGGGATACGAGGCATGTGATCGAACAGATCTGGTCGCGTGTTCGGATCTGCGCGAAGATGTGATGGCGCAGGCGGGCGAGCGATATGGGGTGCCAAAATCGCGACAGTACACGGATTATCGGGAACTTATCAATACGGAAGAGCCAGATATTGTGAGCGTGGCGACGCAGCCAGAGCAGCGCGCAGAGATTGTGGTATATGCTGCCGAGCATGGGGCAAAGGCGATTTATGCGGAAAAAGCGATGGCGGCTTCTATGGCGGATGCCGATGCGATGGTCGATGCGTGTGAGCGCAATGGTGTGTTTTTCAATCTGGGTACCAATCGGCGATGGGATAGAGGGTATGACAGCATGAAGGAAGTGATTGATAGCGGGCGCATTGGGCGGTTGCGGTCGCTGATCATTCACCAGACGAGTTCTCTTTTCAATGGTGCAAGTCACAGTTTTGATCTGTTGATGCGCCTCAATAGCGACCATCCCGCGTTGTGGGTGCAGGGACATCTATCGCAGGGTGCAGACGAGATTGAGGGGAATATTTTGAAGGCAGATCCTGCGGGGCACGGGATTATCCAGTTTGAAAATGACGTGACGGCTTATGCCCTCAATTCCGGACGTGGTCTGGAGGTTGAAGCTGTGGGCGATGCAGGGGTTGTGACGGCTTTGCAAAATGGCGCGGGGTGGCAGGTGCGCGAGGTGGTCGGACATGATCACAGGGGACGGAATGTGCTGGGATATGGAGATTTTCCAGAGGTGGAGCCGACGAGTTCGACGGTGCATTTGATTGAAGACCTGGCACATGCGCTGGATACGGGCGAGCCGACGCGGTGCGGTGTGCGGTTGGCACATGCCAATCAAGAATTGATTTTTGCTTTTGTCGAATCGCACCAGCGAGGGGGTAAACGGGTGCATCTGCCGTTAAAAAATTGTCCCTATCGCATGGATCGCGGTTTTGCACCCAGGCAACCGAAGTTTGAACGGGAATGAAGGAGGTTATTGTGGAATATCGCGAGTTTGGACAGACGGGATTGAAGGTTTCGGCAATCGGTTTTGGATGCTGGGAATTGGGCGGAGGATATGGGTCTATTGATGACACTGAGGTCGTTGCCGCGGTCAATCGGGCGATTGATCTGGGGATCAATTGTTTTGATACGGCGCAGGGATATGGCAGTGGCGCGTCTGAACGGTTACTTGCGCGCGCGCTGGGTCCCAGGCGCCAAGATGTGATTCTGGTTACAAAGTTCGGCATTGGATACGAGCAGGGCAGAGATAGCAGCAAAGAAATGGTCCACCGGGCGATTGAGCAGAGTTTGGAGATGCTGAATACGGATTATGTCGATGTGTATCTCGTGCATTGGCCCGACCGCGATACGCCTTTTGAAGAGACTATGGGCGCTCTGGAGGAAATTGTCCAGGCGGGAAAGACGCGGTTTGTGGGGCTGTCGAATTTTACGCCTCCAGAGATCGCGCGGTGTATGGATGCGCGGCGCGTGGATGTGTTGCAATACGGGTGTAATTTGTTTGATCGCCGCCATGTCAAATGGACATTTCCCTACGCCGAAGCAAATAATGTGGGTATAATGACGTACGGTTCTCTGGCTTATGGTTTGCTCGCTGGCGCGTTTACAGAAGATACGGTTTTTGAAGATAATGATTGGCGGAGAAGAGGCGGTAGCAATACGACTTTGCGCCTGTTTGAGCCGGGTATTTTTCAGCGCAATGTCAGGGCGGTGAATGAGTTGAAGGAGATCGCCGCGGGGCTGGGCAAAAATCTACCGCATATGGCGCTGAATTGGGTGTTGTCTCACCCGGCTGTGAGTACGGCACTGGTGGGTGCGCGAAGGCCAGAAGAGGTAGAAGACAATATGGGTGCTCTGGGGTGGACATTGGATGAGGATACAAAGCGGGCAATTGATCGGGTTTTTGCTACATACGAGATTGATACGGCGCCCAATAAGTGGGGCGAATTTGATCGCAATTGGATGGATATTGATCCGGCAGAATGGTCAGAATGAGAGGATATGATGGATAGCGTGCGCGTTGGTGTGATTGGATGTGGTGGTAGGGGAAGAGGACACATCCGGTCTTTGAATGAATTTGAAGATGTGCATCTCGCAGCGGTTTGCGATCCGGTTGCGGAGATCCGCGAGTCCGTGTGTGAAGAGTACGGGATCGAAGGGCAATACGGCGATGTTTCCGCGTTGCTCGAAGGCGAGGCTCTGGATGCGGTTTTTGTGGCGCCGCCTGCACACTTAAATGCCACGCTTGCATTGCCGTGTCTGGAGGCGGGGGTCAATACTTTTTTGGAGAAACCTCCAGGCTTGAGCCTGGAAGAGACCGAGGCGCTAAAAGCTGCATCGGACGAAACGGGCGCGAAGGCCATGGTGGGATGGAATCGGCGATTTCATCCGATTATTGTCGAGGCGCGAAATCTGGTGCTGGACCGCGGGCCTGTGACGCAATTGGTGGGGGAGTTCCACAAGAGTATCACGGATTTGGGAAATTCGGGCAAGTTTGCCGAGGTGCTGATGGATTGTATGCTTTTTGAGACGCCGATTCACGCCATTGATACGGTCCGCTTTTTGGCAGGTGCAGATGTTTCTGAGGTTCATAGTGTGGTGCAGCGGTCCATGTCCGGTTATCGGGATGTACACGCGGCTCTCGTCGTGTTTGAAAATGGCGTTGTCGCACAGCTTATTCATAATTATACGACCAATGCCAGGCTGGAGCGTTATGAGATTCACGGGCACGAGATTTCGGCTTATCTGGAGGGCGTGTCGCGCGGAGAGGTTTTTTGCGATGGCGAGAAAAGGGCGTTGAGTGGGGATGGATCGGGGACAGACGAACAGAACCGATTTTTTATCGATTGTGTGAAAGAAGATCGTCCTGTCGCACTTCCCGCGGCAAATTTAGATGAGGCGATTAAGACGATGGAATTGGCAGAGGCGATTATGGCCGGGACGCGATAGTATCGGATTCTTTCTGTTGACAATATTTCTTTAATCCCGTAATTTTCAGATAACAGAAACGAGGTGTGGCTCAGTCCGGTAGAGCACCTGCTTTGGGAGCAGGGGGCCGGGGGTTCAAATCCCTCCACCTCGACCAATAATAAGGGGTTGCGGCAATTTGTCGTAACCCTTTTATTTTAAAAATTATATACAACAGTAGTTGATACTGTTCGACCACGTAAAGTGTTTTATACTCACTGACCGTTTGTTGTATTCCCATTTTGATCTTCTAAGGCAGCGCGTATGGCTTCTATGTCAATATCCGGATGCATTTTTTTAACGATAGCAATGGTTTCCTCATGTCCTTTTCTCTGCCCATCCTGGAAGCGTTTTTCAAGATATCTTTCAGTCTCAGCACGGATTTTTTGAACTGGGACGATCATGAGATTTACCCCCTCTATAATGAAGAATGCTAAAGTGATAGCAGAGAGACCTATGGATCCTATAATACTGATTACCGTAATAATTGCATCGTAATCAGGTTCAGTAATTTTGCTCCAATTGTACCAAAGGACCAGTGATAGAGAAGAGACAAAGAACAGTACTGCTAAAGCTATCAGCCATGTTCTTTCTGTGTCTCCAGTGCTCCAAATCGACACCCTTTCTTCTTCTGTTTTCTCCGCCATTCTGTTGTGCCTTTTTACTTCCCTAATATAAGTATAGAGAAAATAGATTTCTAATGCAATTTCGGCCTGGGTATGGTTTCAATGTCTGCCATAAGAGATGCCTCAGGTCTGATGGTTGATCGTACTTTGGACAGACGCAACAGTCAGAACTCAAGCAAATATCAGGCCAACAATGCAATTATCACAGAATTGAGCGATAAAAGAGGCTCAAACGAAGTTCAGGCACCTCATTATGCCTTTGATATGCTGTATTGTGCAGTTGTTCACAACTTGAATTTGAGGATTACCTGTTGGGGCAGAGGTAGAGGAGTGCAGGCGTTGGCGGAAAAAGTGTATATTTTGAGCGATGGATGAGCGGTGTGGTGAAAGAATTGTTCCCTGGATTGCGGCTTAAACCCTGCCGCGATGATGTCTCTGTTGATGCAGAGAAAAACAAAAGGCCGTAAGTGCTGTTCATTGACAGCAAAAACTTACGACCTTAAAAAAATTGGTTGCCCCTCAGGGATTCGAACCCCGATACCTGGAACCAAAATCCAGTGTCTTGCCATTAGACGAAGGGGCAATACTATGTCGAGGGCTAAATATAAATTTTTAGCCGATTACTGGCAACTTTCTTTTTATTTTTTTCCTCTCACTCTCGCCCATGTGTCGCGCAGAGTAATCGTTCGATTTAATACGAGCTTTTCATCTGATGAGTCTGGATCGACACAGAAATAGCCCAGGCGTTCGAATTGGACCACGCTGCCAACTTCTGCCCCTTTCAGGCTTGGCTCGACATAACAGGTGGGACGTATTTCGAGTGAGTCGGGGTTTAAGTTGTCTGTGAAGTCCTGTCCCTCTTCAGTTCGGATGGGGTTTTCCGTCATGAACAGTCGATCAAATAATCGCACTTCGGTCTCCAGTGCGTGTTTGGCAGATACCCAGTGCAATGTCGAGCGCACCCGGCGTTTATCGGGTGTTGTGCCGCCGCGGCTTTCTGGGTCCCAGGTGCAGCGGAGTTCGACCACATTGCCGTCGTCATCTTTTATTGCTTCCTGGCAGGTGATATAACACGCCGCGCGCAGTCGTACCTCTCGTCCGGGCGCAAGGCGGTAAAATTTGCGCGGGGGATCTTCCATAAAATCTTCCCGCTCGATGTACAATTCCCGGGAAAAGGGCACGGGGCGTGTGCCGGCATCGGGGTCTTCGGGATTGATCATCGCTTCAAATGTCTCTTCTTCGTCTTCGGGATAGTTTTCAATGACCACTTTTAAGGGGTCAATCACGCCCATTACCCGGGGGGCGACTTTGTTCAGGTGTTCGCGAATATAGAATTCAAACAAATCTATTTCTGCGGTTGTATCCCGCCGGTTCATTCCCACGCGCCAGATAAAATTCTTAATGGCTTGAGGCGGTATCCCGCGCCGTCTCATGCCCGAAAGCGTGGGCATGCGCGGGTCATTCCACCCGTTTACGAGACCGCGTTCGACCAGTTGGGTCAACATGCGCTTGCTGGTCAATGTGTAGGTGATATTCAACCGCGCAAATTCGATTTGCTGCGATGGGAATATCTCTAATTGCTGGATGTACCAATCGTACAGGGGGCGGTGTTCTGCAAATTCGATGCTGCACAGCGAGTGCGTGACTTGCTCTATGGCGTCGGATTGCCCGTGTGCCCAATCGTACATCGGATAAATACACCATTTGTCGCCTGTGCGATGGTGCGATGTGTGTTTGATCCGATACATGACGGGATCGCGCATGTTCATATTTGGCGATGCCATGTCGGCTTTTGCGCGCAATGTACACGCGCCATCAGGGTAGTCTCCATTTTTCATTCGCTCAAACAGATCGAGATTTTCCGACGCGGTGCGATTGCGATAGGGGCTGTTTTTCCCCGGCTCTGTTACTGTCCCGCGGTAATCGCGTATCTCCTGTGGACTCAAGTCGCAGACATAGGCTTTTCCCTGCATAATGAGTTCCACTGCATAATCGTAGAGTTGATCAAAATAGTCAGAGGCAAAGTGCAATCCGTCGCCCCAATCAAAGCCCATCCATTTCAAATCTTCCTGGATAGACTCGACGTATTCGGTGTCTTCCCTGTCCGGGTTGGTGTCGTCAAACCGGAGATTGCACTGGCCGTCAAATTCCTCGGCGAGACCAAAGTCCAGACAAAAAGCCTTGGCATGACCGATGTGCAGATAGCCATTTGGCTCTGGGGGAAAGCGGGTTACGATTTTTTTGTGTTTGCCATTTTTTACGTCTTCGCGAACAATTTCACGGATAAAATCCGTTGGTGCGTCTTCAGTTGTTGCCATTTTAAGACCTTTTGGGTTGTTAGTTATTAGTCTTCACACTTCATACTTTTTACTTCACACTTTACACGTTCTACTACCTGATCCAGAGGCACATCTGTGCGGTCATTTTCATGTCGCAATTTCATCTCTATCTGTCCATTTGCCAGGCCGCGCGATCCCACGGTCAAGCGTATTGGTATGCCGATTAAATCCGCATCGTTGAATTTTACGCCTGCGCGTTCATCGCGGTCGTCGAGCAAGACATCCAGTCCTGCGCTCTTTAGTTGCCCGTACAATTTCTCAGCGGCTTCCAGTTCTCCTGCGGGTTTCCGACCCGTCAGGACTACGATTTGCACCTCAAAGGGCGCGACCGATATCGGCCAGATAATGCCGTGGTCATCGTGATGGGCTTCGATAATACACGCCAATAATCGGCCCACGCCAATGCCGTAACATCCCATGAAGAGGGGCTGCATTTTGCCGTTTTCATCCAGGACCTTCGCACCCATGCTGTCGCTGTACTTTGTGCCGAGCTTGAAGATATTGCCCACTTCAATGCCGCGCGTGCTGTCGAGCGGGGTTTCGCATACTGGACAGGGCATGCCTTTTTCTACGGCGATGAGGTCTGTGACGATGTCGGGATCAAAATCGCGTCCCACGTTGACATTTAAGTAGTGATATCCTTCCTCATTTGCGCCCGATACAAAATTTGTCCCTTTTGCGATGGCTTCATCTACGACTACGATTGCATTTTTCACGGCCATTGGCGACGCATATCCGGGGACTGCGCCAACTGCTGTGATTTCCTCATCGGTTGCTGGTCGCAATGCCTGCGCCTTTACCACATTGGCGAGTTTGGTTTCATTCAGTTCGCGATCGCCGCGCAATACGGCAAAAATGAATTTTTCTTCGCCGCTTATTGTGCCGATTAAAAATACGGCTTTGGCTGTTTCGCTCTGCGGTACGTTCAAAAACGACGCGACTTCTTCAATGGTTTTGCAATTGGGAGTCGCCACTTTTTGCAGGGGTTTTTCACTTTCCGTTTCAATGGCTTCCCGTTTATATGTCGCTACCTGTCGATTGGCCTGATAACCGCAGGCATCGCATAAGAGCAGGGTGTCTTCGCCGCCCGGGTTTAAGTATATAAATTCATGCGCTTCTGTTCCGCCCATCATTCCCGGGTCGCTTTCTACTGAGATGACGTGGTCGCCCAATCCCGCGCGCTCAAATATCCGCTGATATGCCTCGTGCATGCGCGGGTAATACGCATCTAAACTCGCCTGATCGATGTGAAAGCTATACCCGTCTTTCATCGTAAATTCGCGTACGCGAATCAATCCACCGCGGCTGCGCGGCTCGTCGCGGAATTTGGTCTGAAGCTGAAACGCGCTTAAGGGCAATTGTCGGTAACTCTGTACCATGTGACGCGCCAGGTCGGTTACGGCTTCTTCGTGCGTCATTGCCAAACACATGTCGCGGTCTGCGCGGTCTTTCATGCGCATCATTTCCTGGCCCACATCGTCCCACCGTCCACTCTCTCGCCAGATTTCTGCGGGTTGCACTACGGGCATCGAGATTTCAAAGCAATCTGCGCGTTCCATTTCTTCGCGCAAAATTTGTTCGATTTTCCGCTTCACGCGCAATCCCAGCGGCAAGAAGCTAAAGATTCCCGATGCCAGAGAGCGAATGAGTCCCGCGCGCAAAGCCAACTGGTGGCTGATGGCTTCTGCATCTGCGGGCACCTCGCGCAGCGTTTGTGTCAGTAATTGAGAATAACGCATTTCTATTCCTTTAGAAAAATCTCCGGAAAATATAAACAAAATACGAGGATCAGAGCCAAATATTGTGTTTTGTTTGAAATTGTGGACGATTTGGCATCATATAAAGTTTCACGATGGGCGTCCAAGTGCGATTAACAGATCTGGACGATTCGAACCGATGGCGTCAACCCCCAGATCGATAACACGCTGTATCTCTTCAACCGTGTCGGGGTTCCAGGCGCGGATCAGGAGACCGTGTGCATGGGCTTTCTGTACGAGCTGGGCGTCGATATTTGGATGGAGGATGTGTATCCCTACCGCTCCCATATCGACAGCCTGTTCACACGCATCAGATGGTGGATTAGACCACAATGCACCCAGTGGCAGACTCGGATTAAGCTGACGCGCTTCGCGTAGCCGCTCATGGACAAATGAGGTCAGAAGTACCTCGCTTTCTATATTATTTTGCTCAACCGTCCGGACGACTGGCTCGGCGGTGTCGGGTCCTTTCAGTTCAATCTGAAGAACCACTTTCCCGCGCACCAGGTCTATCACTTCCTGTAGTGTTGGAATGCGTTCTCCTTTGCCAGCGTCTAACTGCTTAACTTCCGCTAACGTCAAGTCGGCGACCGCGCCCTGTCCATCGGTCGTTCGATCCACGGTGGTATCGTGAATGACGACGAGGTGCTGATCGCGTGTGAGGTGTACGTCAAGCTCGATCTGATCGACGCCGAGATCTATTGCTTTTTGCATAGATAGTAACGTATTTTCAGGTTCAAGTTCTGCTGCTCCCCGGTGTCCTGTAAGAATCATTTGAGTCCTCTCTTTCATAAATTTATCCAATTTCGACGACTAATCCATCTTCGCCTACCACGACTTCGCCGCCGTATTTTTGGCGAATCTGGTCGCCCATGCGATGTACGGCTTGTAGATCACCCGTGATGTCTTCGATTACCAGATGTTTGATCATCACGCGCTTGACATTGGCTTCAGTTGCGATTTCTGCGATTTCTGGCGGTGTAATATGCCACGATCCCCAGGGTTGGGTCGCTAAAAATTCAGCGGTGCCCGAACATTCTATGGATAGCAAGTCGGCATTTTGGCAGAATGCCGGGAATTCCGCATCGGGATTCCCGTCGCCCGTAATTACGACGCGGTGATTTCTGGTATCGATGCGATAGACGAGCGTGGGGATGCCGCCGTGGTCTGTGAATGTTGCGGATAATTGAAAGTCGTCCGTGGATAAAAATTCGCCTTTTGCCCCAATCTCAGTAACTTCGGGATCGAGTACACTGTCGTCTTTTCCATGCCCAATTCGACTTTGAATATCCTGCTCAAAGGGTGGACGAATTACATGCGATACAAAGTGTTTTGTTCCGACAGGACCATAAATTTGAAGGGGCTTTTTGCGTACTTTCACCCATCCCACAAATACGAGATAGGGAACATCGACGATGTGATCAAAGTGCAGGTGGGTCAAGAATAGTCGATCTATATCTTCGCAATTCACACCTGCGCGCGCCAGGTTTGTACACGCTGACCGACCGCAGTCAAACATCCAGTTTTCATTGCCGATTTGCAATAATTGCGATGGTCCGCCGCGATTCGGGTTGTCCCGCACCGCACCACTGCCGAGCATGATATATCGCATGATTAAATCCTTCAGGACGGATCGTTGACGGGAAATTCGGGTTGCTGTCCGTTGATAACGCGTACGATGTCCGCTGCGACCATTGCCATTTTTTGTATTGATTCAGCCGAGTGTCCGGAATAATGGGGCGATAGGAGCACGTTGTCGAGTTCGCACAGGGGATTGTCTGGTGTTGCGGGTTCACTTTCAAAGACGTCGATGATTGCACCGCCAATTTGTTTGTTTTTCAGTGCGGTTACGAGTGCCTGTTCGTCGATAACCGGACCGCGGCTGCAATTGGCGATAATGGCGTGGGGTTGCATGCGGGCGAGTGTATCGGTATTGATGAGGTGATGCGTGCTGTCGAGGAGGGGGACGTTGAGGCTGATATAGTCCGAGGCAGAGAGGAGGTCGTCCAATTCTACGCGGCGCACATTCAGCCGGTTTTCTTCTTCTGCGGATGCGGGGAATTCGTCGGTGTAGATGACGTTCATTCTGAAGCCGAGGGAGCAAATTTCCGCAAGGCGACGGCCTATGCGACCAAAGCCGATAATGCCCAGGGTTTTGCCGATTAATTCGGGGGCGTGTACGCGGTCTCGGAGTGCCCAGTCGCCAGAGCGGGTCGCGGTATCGGCTTGACCAATTTGGCGCGGCAGGGCAATGAATGACATGGCGATATATTCGGCGACGGCTTCTACGGGGGCGCCGGGTGTGTTGACGACGTAGATACCGCGCTCGGTGGCGGCGTCAACGTCGATGTTATCGACGCCGATGCCGTGGCGACCTATGACTTTGAGGCGCGGTGCCCGATCCATTACTGGTCCGTCAATGATGCCGCGTGCGCGTGCGAGAATGCCGTCTGCGTCTTTGACCGAGGCGATGATTTGATCGGGTTCAAATCCTTTTGCCCAGAGGATTTCGCAGTCGTTTTTGAGAAGGTGATCTTGTCCACAGGGGTGTACGGGTTCAAAGAGCAAGATGTTGAATTTTGCCACAGTGCGTCCTTTCTATTGTTGTTTTGCAAAAAATATAGTGTATAGCGTGAGTGTGATTTTGTCAAGACGCGAGAATTTTATTTTTTCTATTTCGCCTTGCTTCGTTTTTGGGTTTTGTATATATTTCCCTATCTATGAGGCGACCCCGTCGTTCAGTGGTTAGGACACCGGGTTTTCATCCCGGCAACGGGGGTTCGATTCCCCTCGGGGTCGCCATTAATATTGTGTGTATTATTCAAGGGTCGTGACTTCACGACCCTTATTTTATTTGTGGATGAATGAGATATAAAGACTATATTGGGAGATGGTCTGTTTGTTGATCTATATCCCGAATAAAGAAAGGAGTTCTTTTGACAATTACACCTCTTCTTTCACCAGAGGCTTTTGAAGGTATTGAAGGCATGGCCCACCTGTGTACGGGGGGTGAGTCCCCGTGGCTCAAAAGTCAAGCCGAGGTATATGCCGATTTTGCCAGATTTAAGGGTGGATCGCACAAGGGCCGCGATAAAATTTACGATAGGGGAGAACGCTGTCGCCAGCGCATGGGGCAGCTCTGGAATGTGCCGGCCAATCGCATTGCGTTTATGCCTTCTGCTGCCGAGGGCATGGGCTGGTTTTCGCGGGGGTTGGACTGGCAGCCCGGCGATAATGTCGTGACCAATAATCTCGAGTTTCCCTCTGTGGCGTATGCGTGGAAGCATCTGCGATCCAGGGGTGTTGAGGTTCGTCTGGTGCCGCATAAACAGTGGCGGGTGCGCGAAGCGGATCTCCTCGACGCTGTTGATTCCCGCACGCGCGTTCTCGCTGTCAGCCATGTGGGGTTTTACACGGGGCAGTGTTTGAATTTGGCGCAACTCTCTGAGGGCGCAGGGGAAAAAGGCGCGTTATTCGCCGTTGATGCCACGCATTCTTCGGGTGTTTTGCGCGTGCCAGCGCAGTTGACAGATCTCACGGTGAGCAGCAGTTACAAATGGCTTTTGGCAACGCACGGTACGGCGCCTTGTTATTTGAGCGAACGGGCGGAAGAGCAGGTCGCATCGACGTGTTTTGGCTGGCACAATCTCAAAGTGTGGCCCGAACAAACCGCCGAGCGCGATCCCGAGGTTGCCGAGCAACCGATGCCGGAAAAGCTCGAACCCGGAAATCCGGCTATGCAGGTGATTATGCACCTGGATCACGCGCTGGGTGTGATTTTAGATATTGGTCCTGAGAAGATTGAGAACCACGCGCGCGATTTGTCCGAACTGGTGTCCCGAGGGCTTGCGAAGTTGGGCTATGAGGTTATTTCGCCCGATAACCGGGAAGCGCGGTCGGGCAATACCTGCTTTGCGTGTGAGGATGGCCGCGAGATGGTCAATCGCCTCGAAGAGCGCAATGTTTTTTGCTGGGGCGAGTTTGGGCGGGTGCGCGTTTCCACGCATTTGTACAATGGTAGCGATGATGTGGCGCGATTGCTCGATGCGCTGAGTGAAGTGAAAAAATGATCCGCAGATGCCGCAGATGGTCGCAGATAAAAATGTAGGGTCGGGTTTCGAACCCGCCCGTTTTTAAGAAAGGATATTAACCATGATGAAATTGGGTTGTATGTCTCTGAGTTACAAAGATCAGTTCACTGCTGGCGAGATTGATATGGCAGGGTTTATCGACAAGGCTTATGATTTGCGTCTGGATGGAATTGATATTCACACGCGTGCGTTTGAGTCTGAAGACCCGGCGTATTTGCGGGATATTCGCATGCGCTGTCTCAGGCGCGGTCTGGTGATTTCGTATCTCGGTGTGAGCAATGATTTTGGCAGGCCCCAGGAAGAGTTGCAGGAGGTGATAGATAGTGTTAAGCACTGGGTCGATGTTGCAGAGTTTATGGGTGTGCCACTCGTGCGGATTTTTGCGGCGTGGAATCGCAATGACGAGCCTGAAGAGCAGGTGTGGGATCGCATGATGCCCTGTATGCAGGAGGTCGCGGAGTACGGACAACAAAAGGGCATTGTCCTGGGTTTGCACAATCACAAT